>JAEYPI010000174.1 GCA_023410885.1 Bacillota bacterium | reverse complement strand
ATTACTTCCCATTTAATAGTATATACCCAAGAAATGTTTAAAACAAGAATGCCCGTATTACCTACCACTAATACGGCTGGTAAATTAATTGGAACGCTCTGCCTGAATCTGCCCGAGAATAGATAATCCAAATTTCCGACAAGCATATTAGGTCCGGGAGTACAATATATTATTCTAAAAGGGCATTGGGCGTAAAAAATGGCTTACCGTATCACAATTGACACAACTAAACGCATCCTGACGCTGTTTAAAGATGAAATCGTCTATCGCATCTATCCTGTAGCCATAGGAAAGCCTTCCACCCCTACGCCGAAAGGAACCTTTAGAATCATTAACCGTGCAATTAATCCGGGTGGTCCCTTCGGTGTTCGATGGTTAGGGCTAAATAAACCCCATATTGGCATCCACGGTACCAATAACCCTGCCTCAATCGGGAGAAATGTAACAAATGGCTGTATAAGATTGTATAACAAAGACATTCTCGAATTGAGCAGCATTGTTTCCATTGGCACCGAGGTAACGATTATTTAGCCGTTGCCTTCAAACACTTTGTAAATATGGAAATCGACTTATTTGTAGCGAAATAAGCCCCACCCCACCGGAATTTTCTTGCCCGATTTAAGCCATGCTTTTGCACTTTTTTGCAAGCCGGTATCCTCAGGATATGAATCTGTATCATCAGAAATATAACCGAAAATCCGTTCCTCTGCCTGTCTGTTTTCCAAATCTTCCATTACAAGCTCATAATCCTTTTGGAAGATGAGAATATTTGAGGTGGGAGGTAACAGTTCCTTCAGCACTGGACTTATGAGCCATGAATGGCATACAAATACCACCCGCTTAAGCCCCCAGTTTTCCATAGCTTGTCCATATGAGTCTGCTATCACTTGCTCCTTCAAAGGTGAGCCCTTAGGAATATGTACATTCAGAACCGTTTCTTCCTGGGGCGGATTAATTGTGCCTACAAGCATTGGCGGAAATAAAATAGGCTCAAACTGCAGCCTTCCCAGGCGAAACAGCTCAAGCTTCAAATGCTTTGAAAGCCATCGGATTTCAAGCAGGCCATGTTTTCCTGTCTGCGCAAAGCATGCCGCCTCCCATATTGTAATATCGGAAAAGGTATCGAAAAAGATGGCTTCAGGAATACCCCTTTTATCATATTCTTCCTTCAGAAGAACGGCAAAGCGCACATACAGCACCAGGTACCACTGTTCTGGCTGGGGTTTTGCATTTATACAGTCATAAAAGGCTTCCGTCTCCCGATAAAAGAAATCTCTCAGCTCAGCCACTTCATTATCCGAAACGTTAAATCCGCATACATTGTCAATTGCAGCGTCGTCCAACTGTATTTTGCAGCAAAAGTCCAATAGTATCATCTTTTTCACTCCGCCTATTCCGGTATAACCGCACTTTTATCCTTTAACTTATAGAGAATTATATCTCAATAACTCCGATTAGGCAAAATGTAAAAAAAATTCAAGTATTGCATTCATTTTTTGTGTATGTTATATTGATCATGTACTTATTTCGAAGTCCGAAATAACTAATCCATCCGGACCAGGAGGGTGACGATGAAAAAAGTTGGGTTGCATGATATTAAAAAGCAAAACCGCCAAGTGATTATGCGCTCAATTTTAGAGCATGGCTCCCTTTCACGGATTGAGATTGCCCAATACACCCAATTATCTCCCAGTACTGTGACCGTGCTTGTCAACGAGATAATTGAAGACGGCTTGCTCATTGAATCAGGCACAGCGGCATCCACAGGAGGGCGCAAAAGAGTTGAACTTTCTATCAACAGCGCTTTCGGCGATATAGGTGTTGTGGATATCAGCCGCAAAGGTGCTACACTTCATATCTATGACATGAACCTTCATGAGCAATCCACCCTTTCTTTGTCCAACCGCTATATTTCAGGCAATGACCTGTTTATCACCATTACCTCAGCTGTTCTTACCCACTATGGTGTGGAGGAGTACCGCAAGGAGAAGTTGCAAGGTTTTGGCCTTTTGTTTCAAGAAGATATTCAAGCCAGCGAGTACAATGTTATGTACTCAACCTCTCTTTCCTCGGCCAGCATTTCACTGAAGGAGGCATTGGTCACTCAGTTCCGCATCCCCGTTGTTCAAGACTACACCAGCGCTTATTCCCTTTTGGCAGCTTTTGACACATCGGACAAAACAAAGCACAACAGTGCGCATATCACCATTGGCAACAGTATTTTGGCTAGCATCACCATTCAGGGAAAACAGGTCCCGCTAAAAGGTGGAAAAATTTCTGACATCACACCTCTTTTACATAACATAGGCAATGACCTCCCTCAGCTTCCTTCGTTGGAAGCTCTGTGTAAAAAAGAACCCTGTCCCTCCGAAAAAGCGCTGACTGCTACACAAAGCAGGCTTTTATCAACCTTCTCTAAACAAATCTCTGCGATCATTACTTTGCTTTGTACTTTATTTCCGCTGGATATCATTTTTTTATCAGGAAATATAACTAAAGTAGGGGGTTTCATGGGTACGGTGAGAGAATTAAACTGTGAAACAATGGCACCTGCTCCCTCTCCCGACATTCAAGTTTTGGACGACTTCCAGCAGCCGATTTCTAATTTATTGGCCGAAAAAATACGCACAAGCGTGCTCTGCACCCATTAGCGTATTAAATAGAAGGAGTTGATAACCCATGACTTTTTTGGAAATGGTGACACAGAAACCTTTTTCCCTGATTGTCAGTTTGCCGTCCAACTGCTTAGACCTTGCGCAAGCCGCCCTGGATGGCGGTGCTGACGCGGTCAAGGTCCATTGTAATGTGTGGCACAGGGCGAGCGGACACACCTTTGGCACGTTCAAAGAAAACCAATCCTTTTTACAAGAGCTGGTCAAGCTCTGCGGAAATGTTCCCGTTGGACTTGTTCCGGGTGCAGAGGAGGCCTTCATTACAAACGAAGAGCGGCTGGAAGCCGAAAAGCTGGGCCTTGGCTTTTTCTCATCGTATATTCATCATTTGCCCAGCTATATGATGGAAAGCAAGCATCTAACGAAGATGGTCGCTATCGGTCATTCTTTTCCATTCCCTCTGTTGGACACTGTTACATCATCCCCCATTGACGTGCTTGAATGCAGTATTCAACCCGGCGAAGCTTATGGCTCCTCTCTTAACTATGGCGATGTCCTTCAGTATCAGCACTTAGCTACCCATGTTAAGCAACCCACTGTCATTCCAACACAAAAGCGTATTCTCCCCGGTGAAGTCAAACATCTCTATGAGGCCGGCTGTAAAGCCGTCATGATTGGCGCCATTGTGATGGGTAAAGAGCCCACACCCTCCAGCGTCAAGGCTTCTACTCTTTCTTATCGTAACGCCATTGATTCCTTTTAAAGGTCCTTAACCGCTAATGCGGTAAAAATATGGGGGGCGACCCTTACAAAAAGGAGAATGTTTATGTTACAAGGAGTTCTGATTATTGTTGTGTTTGTCATTATAGCGGCGCTAATGATGACAAAAAAAATCCCCACACTTCTTGCACTTCCGTTAATGGGCATCATTATTTGTATTGTTGCCGGTGTTCCTGCAGTAGGCAACGATGCCGACGGGAAGGCCATAGGTTGGCTGCAGACAGTAGTGGAAGCCGGAACAGTGCGTATGGGATCGGCTATTATGGCGGTCATCTTTGGCGCATGGCTGGGCCAGCTGATGAACAAAACAGGGGTTACCGAAACCATTATCAAGAAGAGCGCAGAGCTCGGTGGTGACCGCCCTTTGATCGTCACCCTCGTCATGGTTGTAGCTTGTGCTGTTCTATTTACTACCTTGAGTGGTTTGGGTTCCATCATTATGGTGGGTTCCATTGTACTACCCATTCTGATTTCGGTCGGTGTTCCTGCAATGAGTGCCGCCTGTATCTTCCTGATGGCTTTCACTACCGGACTTACCTTTAACATAGCCAACTGGACGACCTATTCATCAATCTTTAACCTTCCTATTGAAAACATTCGTAACTTTGAAGTGTACTTACTCATTGCAACAGCCCTTGCCACCTTGATATTTGTATTTGTTGAATTCAAACGCAATGGCGTAAAGTTCTCCTTCTCCGCTCCGGTAAGCGAAAATGCTGAAACCCGCCAATTGTCCGGTGTTACCGGTGCTTTAGCAATGATTACCCCACTTGTTCCGATTGTATTGGTTGCCTTCCTTAAAGTTCCCGTTGTCCCGGCCTTCCTGGCAGGCATTATATGGATTCTGCTCTTCACGTCCAAGAGCTTCAGTAAGGCCATGAATCTCCTGGTTAAAACCTGCTATGACGGCATTACCGATGGTGCACCTGCTATCATATTAATGATCGGAATCGGTATTCTCTATCTTGCAGTTACACATAGTATGGTAAAAGCTGTACTTAACCCCTTCCTCCTCGAAGTTGTACCCTCGACCCGTATTTTGTTCATTGTCTTCTTTAGCCTGCTGGCCCCGCTGTCTCTGTATCGTGGCCCCATGAACCTTTTTGGTCTTGGTTCAGGTATTGCCGCTCTTATTATTGGTCTTGGCACTTTGTCCCCTCTGGCCGTTATGGGTGCTTTCCTCGCTGCAGAGCGCATACAGGGATGCGGTGATCCCACCAACACCCAGAATGTATGGACCGCTAATTTCGCAGAAGTTGAAGTTAATACCATCACGAAAAAGCTTCTGCCTTATTTATGGATCATTGCGGTTGTCGGTGTTGTCCTTTCCGGTATTCTGCACTTCTAAAGTGAATGAAACAGGTTGGAAAAGGGCGTTAATCAAGCGCCCTTTCCACCCTCGAGCCAAGCAAAATGGCGTTCTATACCGTTTTGTTTAGCCGGATGGTGGAACAATAAATCTGCATGATAATACTTAGGAGGCCATAACTATGAAAGCTCGCATAGGCATTGATGTCGGGGGTACCTTTACCGACGCCGTTGCCATAAACAACGATACCTTTGAAGTCATTGGTTCAGTAAAAGTGCCTACCACACACGATGCACCTGAAGGTGTGGCCGCCGGCATTGTAGAAGCACTCCATAAAATAATGGAGGATTGCCGCATTCAACCCGATGACGTTATTTTCATCGCCCATGGCACCACCCAGGCCACCAATGCATTGCTGGAAGGAGACGTGGCACCCGTTGGCATCATCGCCATGGGAAGGGGACTGGAAGGCTTCAAAGCTAAAAACGATACCGCTATTGGTGGTATTCCTTTGACAGAAAGCAAAAGCCTAACATCCCAGCATGTTTTTGTGGATACTTCTTCTCAACAGAATTTAGAGGCTTTGGTAAAGAACGCCGTAAAAAAACTTCAGGATCAGGGCGCCACCACCTTTGTAGCTGCTGAGGCCTTTAGTGTGGATGATCCAACCAACGAGAATTTGGCGTTGTCGGTATGCACCGGTATGGAGCTTCCTGCAACCGCCACCAATGATATTTCGAAGCTTTACGGGTTAAAAATCCGCACTCGTACCGCTGTTATAAACGCCAGCATTATGCCCAAGATGCTTGAGGCCGCCACCATGACAGCGCAAAGTATTCGGAACGCCAATATTACCAGCCCATTAATGGTTATGCGCTGCGACGGCGGCGTTATGACGGTGGACGAAGTTCGCGGACGTCCCATTCTGACCATTTTATCCGGCCCTGCCGCAGGTGTTGCCGGTGCTTTGATGTACGAAAAGCTCACTGACGGCATATTCTTTGAAGTTGGTGGCACCTCCACAGATATATCCTGTGTTAAAGATGGTAAGGTCATGATTCAATACGCCGAGGTGGGCGGTCATAAAACCTACTTAAACAGCTTGGATGTGCGTACTGTGGGTATCGGTGGTGGCAGCATGGTACAGCTTAAAAGCGGTAAGGCAGTGGATACCGGCCCAAGAAGCGCTCATATAGCAGGACTTAAATACGAAGTCTATTCCAAGGCTGAGGATATTATCGAGCCAAAGCTCACCAGTATACGCCCCACGTCCACAGACCCCGAGTATGCCTGCATTGTCTGCTCCAATGGTGTACGCGTGGCCCTGACTATGGCAGGTGCTGCGAATATTGCAGGGTATGTGCATCCCGAGGATTATGCCTACGGCAATCTTGGAGCTGCAAAAAAGGCCTGGAAGCCATTGGCTGATAGTATGGGTTTAACCGTTGAACAAGCTGCCGAAAAAGTTCTTGCTTTTGCTGCGGCAAAAAATGGCAAGGTCGTAACCCAATTACTTAAAGACTATAGCATGGATCCACGTACCACCTTATTTGTGGGAGGTGGAGGCGGTGCGGCCAGCGTAGTGCCGCATCTGGCCAAATCAATGGGACATCGCCATCGCATTGCTCATCTTGCACCCGTTATTTCCACCATCGGAGTGGCTTTGGCCATGGTGCGTGATATGGTTGAACGCAGTGTTCCCAATCCCACCGATGAAGATATTATAAGTGTTCGACGAGAAGCTGAAATGAAGGCCATAAAAAACGGCGCCGCTCCCGGTAGTGTGGAAGTCAGCGTAGAGGTGGATACACAGCGCAATGTCATCAGAGCCATTGCAGTCGGTGCTACAGAGCTACGCAGTAAAAATCTTATGGAGCGAAAGCTTTCAAAGGATGAACTGCTCCATATTGTAAGTGAGAATCTCGATGTTAAACCCTCGGTCCTTAAAATCGCCGCACAAAATGGCGCCATGTTTGCGGTGCAATATAACTGCATCCAATCCAAACTATTTGGACTGTTGAAAAAAACAACCACCCCCCTTCGCCTTATTGATGAAGAGGGCGTTATCCGTCTGCAAAAAAATAACGCCTGGGTTCGGCAATCTTCTGTGAGCAACTGGCAAAAGGATGCATCGATACTACTGGAGGAACTCACTATTTACAATGACGGAGGCGTTAACCTTCCCAACATTTACGTGGTTCTGGGTAAACGTATCATCGATTTATCAGGAATGCAAAGCGATACTCAGATTTTCAGTCTAGGCAATGTGGAACTGGCCGGATATTCTGAAAATGAACCCGTTATTTTGGCCGCCACCAAGCGCCTGGAATGACCGGCCTAAAACGTTATTGATAGTTGCAGAGAAGGAGATGAATTATGACAGCTGCTTCACTCCCCTTTCCAAGTAAAGACTTGGCATATAAAGAGCTCACCTATGATCTGTGTTATGCCAAAATTCCCGAGATGGACCGGGAATATATTGTGGAAGCTGCGTGGCAAAAGGGTGAAAATGCAGCAAAAGAGGCTTTTGAGGCTTACAATGGCAGCATGGATTTTGTTGCAATCGCCAAGCAAAATGGACTTACTATTGAAAAGAAAGACATTGATTATGTGGTGGGAGATCGCCGCTATTTCAGCGATTATATTTCAGGAAAAAAGCTTCTCATTTTATACCTGCGTTCGATTGCTTTATGGGCTAAAAATTTATCCTTGGATCTTGACACCGCAATAAATATTATCATCAGCCACGAATTTTTTCATTTTCTTGAATGGACATCTTTAGGGCTTACCAGCAGAGACTATACGGTTCCCATGCTCTCCATCGGCAAATTAAAGCTTGGCAAGACGGGTATTCGCGCTCTCAGCGAAATTGGTGCACACGGCTTTGCACACACCTATCACGGGCTTGCCGCACAGAAGGAGGATCACTATGAACAACCCGTTATCCTATGATGTTGTTGTTATTGGCGGCGGACCTGCCGGTGTTACGGCCGCCATTGCCGCTGCACGTCGCGGTGCGAAGACCCTGCTGGTAGAACAGTATGGCTGTCTTGGGGGCACACTCACCATGGCCGGAACCGGTCCTCAAATGACCTTTCACGCAGGAAAAACCCAGGTGGTGAAGGGGATTCCCGATGAAATTGTACAACGTATGGTCAAGCTGGGATTTTCACCGGGCCATATGGAAGATGCAGTAGGCTATGCCAGCAGCACCACATCTTTTGATGTTGAAGGCCTCAAATTTGTACTGGAGACCATGGCAGAAGAAGCCGGTGTGACCTTGCTCTACTATACCACTTACACAGGCTGTACAGTAAGGGATCGCAAAATCACATCAGTAAAGCTGTTTTCAAAAAATGGGAGCTTTGAGGTAGAGTCCAAGGTTTTTATTGATGCTTCCGCTGATGCAGACCTGGCCCATCACGCAGGAATTAAGAGCGTTTACGGCCGAGAAAAGGATGCTCTGGCTCAACCCATGACCATGAATATGAGAGTAAGCGGTGTCGACAGGAACCGGCTAATGGACTTTATTATAGCTCATCCGGAAGATATGTACGCCTCCACGCCTTTTGATCGACTGAAGGAATTGCCCCGTTGCAGTATTTCAGGTGCTTATTCGATAATAAAGCTTGCTCGTGAAAAAGGCGATTTTGATATTGAACGAGACATGGTCCTGTGCTTTGAAACCAATGTCAAAGGCCAATTTATTGTTAATATGAGCCGCGTCACTAAGCATAGTGCCCTTAATCCCTTCGAGCTTACCAAAGCGACGGTTGAGGGGCGACGACAGGCCCATAAGATTGAGGCCTTCCTGAAAAAATATATTCCAGGCTTTGAGAACTGTTATATTATTTCAACGGGTCCGAACATTGGCATACGCGAAAGCCGTAAAATTAACGGTGTCTATAAGCTGACCGCCGATGATCTTTTGAGCAACCGTATGTTCCCCGACGCCATTGCCATGGGCGGCTATCCAATCGATATCCACTCTCCCGATGGTGAAGCCATGACCCATCGCTTCTTAACACCCGGAAGCTGGTATTCTATTCCTTACCGCAGTGTTATTACCGAGGAAATGGATAACCTCATCGTGACCGGTCGCTGCTTGAGCGCCACTCATGAAGCATGTGCCGCAGTGCGGGTTACACCCATAGTTATGGCTATCAGCCAGGGTGCAGGAACAGCTGCAGCCTTGGCAGCCTTGACCAGTAGTCCGGTCCAGGAGGTAGATACTGATTTACTGAGAAAGCAGCTTGTGGAGGATGGCGTATTTCTAGAGGAATTCTCTTCTGATGCCCTGTAATTTTAAGTTTATAGAGCCAAATCTACAGTCAAAGCCCTGGTGAAAAAACGCCAGGGCTTTCCATTTTCCTCGATATTACAGTAAGATAGCTTCTAAGCCTCTATCCAACTCGTACAAGACGGAGCAGGACCTCCACCATCTTTTCAAGTGATTGCACCGGAATATATTCAAAGCGTCCGTGGTAATTATAGCCCCCTGTGGACAAATTCGGACACGGCAGCCCTTGCCAGGAGAGTCTAGCTCCGTCCGTACCTCCACGAATGGGCCTAATGATTGGGGTTACTCCTTCAGCTGCCATTGCTGATTTGGCGCGTTCTATGATATAGGGGTGGGGTTCTATCTTTTCCTTCATGTTGTAATAGGAGTCTTTTAAGAGCAATTCCACAGTGCCAGCCCCATACTTATCGTTAAGATAAGCGGTAAGCCTGGTTAAGAACTGCTTACGTGCTTGAAATTTGTCTATACTGTGATCTCTGACCAGATATCGGAGCTCTGCCAGCTCCTCGCTTCCCTCTATGTCAGACAAGTGGTAAAAACCCTCGTAGCCTTCCGTGGTTGCCGGCGTTTCAGAAGACGGCAGCATGGACATTAATTCTCCTGCAATTAAGCAGGCATTTTTCATTTTGCCTTTGGCCTCCCCCGGATGAATGTTTATTCCATGAATGATGAACTTGGCTGAGGCTGCGTTGAAATTTTCATACTCAAGCTCACCCAGGGGTCCGCCGTCCACGGTATAAGCAAAATC
>JAEYPI010000151.1 GCA_023410885.1 Bacillota bacterium | reverse complement strand
TGGTGGACAAAGACATACTAACTTGCGTATGGGTCAAGCGTATGTTAGGCTAATTTAGTACAAAACGGCAACACATATAATCAGGATTAGTCTATTCTTCTTTTCCCTACAGTAAATTGACGCTATCACAACACTCCGCTTTTGTTGACAACAGTAAGAATAAGTTTTAAACTATTTAAAAGCTGTATAATTATTCATTGTTATAAAAAGCCATTTACGGCTTTTAATGCAGTGCAATGAACACTTTGTTATAATTGAAGTGGAATATAAAGTTGCACTTTAATATCATTCCCCGTTAATCATAACGAGTTACCAGAATTTTGGGAAAAGAAGGAGTTGTAGTATGGCGAAGGTGACTTTCAGGGAAGAGCGTTGCAAGGGCTGCGGCCTGTGCATTCATGTTTGCCCTAAGAAAATCATTCGGGAAAATCCAGAAAAGCTTAATGCAAAAGGTTATTATCCTGCCGAAGTTGTCGACATGGATAAATGCATTGGTTGTGCTTTTTGCGCAACAATTTGCCCGGATTGCGTAATTGAAGTTGAAAAATGAGAAGGAGGAACCCTCAATGGGACAAAAACTTCTAATGAAAGGCAATGAGGTCATAGCGGAAGCTGCAATTCGTGCGGGATGTCGCCACTATTTCGGCTATCCTATCACACCACAAACTGAAATTGCACATTATATGGCCAAGAGAATGCCTGAAGTAAATGGCGTATTTTTACAGGCTGAGAGTGAAGTCTCTGCTATTAATATGGTTTACGGTGCCGCAAGCGCAGGAAAGCGCGTCATGACCTCATCCTCAAGCCCAGGAATCAGCTTGAAGCAGGAAGGCATCTCCTATGCATCGGGGGCCCAGCTTCCAGCTGTTCTCGTCAATATTATGCGCGGAGGACCTGGTCTAGGTGGCATTCAACCCTCTCAGAGCGATTATTTTCAGTCCACAAAGGGTGGTGGCCATGGGGATTACCATATGGTGGTTCTTGCTCCGGCCAGTGTTCAGGAGCTCTATGAGCTGACAGTGGAAGCCTTTAATATTTCCGATCGTTATCGTATTCTGACCATGATTCTAGGTGATGGTGTATTAGGTCAGATGATGGAAGTAGTTAATTTTAGGGACGAAGAAAAGATTGAGGCTGTTGAAAAGCCTTGGGCGGCTTGTGGCCATGACAATAAGCGCGCACATAATACCATTACCTCCATTCACCTTGATCCTGCTGTTTTAGAGCAATGGAATATTGGCTTCCAAAATAAATATCAAACCATCTGCGCTAATGAGCAGCGCTATGAATTGTACAATTGTGAGGATGCAGAAATCATTCTTGTGGCCTATGGTTCTGTAGCTCGAATTTGTAAAGGTGTTATTAAGACAGCCGCTGAGCAGGGCATTAAGCTTGGGCTTTTACGACCCATCACCCTATGGCCTTTTCCTGTTGAGGGCTTTGAAAAGGTGATGAATACGACTAAAGCCTTCTTAACTGTTGAGATGAGCGCCGGCCAAATGGTCGAGGATGTAAGACTGACTGTGGAGGGGAGAAAGCCTGTTTATTTCACAGGAAGAATGGGTGGTATGATCCCCACACAGAACAATATTTTGTCCAAGGTCAATGAAATCAGAGCGAAGCACAGATAGAGCCGATTACACTTTATCAGAGAGGAGATAAGTAAATGGCAGTTGTTTTTAAAGCACCTCATGCATTGTGCGATGTACCCATGCATTATTGTCCCGGCTGTACCCATGGCATATCCCACAGACTTGTGGCCGAGGCCATTGATGAGCTTGGGCTTGAGGGCAAGACAATAGGTGTTTCACCTGTTGGTTGTTCCTATAATAATTACTTATATTTTAATTGTGATATGATTCAGGCACCCCATGGCCGTGCGCCTGCAGTGGGTACCGGCGTTAAGAGAAGTCTTCCCGATCATGTCGTTTTCACTTATCAGGGAGATGGAGATCTTGCAGCCATCGGTACTGCAGAAATTGTTCATGCAGCAGCAAGAGGGGAGAATATCACCGTAATTTTTATCAATAACACCATCTATGGCATGACTTCGGGACAAATGGCGCCCACCACCTTATTAAATCAGGTGACGACTACCTCTCCCTTTGGAAGAAATGCTAAAGATCATGGTTTTCCTATCAGAGTAAGTGAAATGCTCGCTACCCTTGAAGGTCCTGCCTACATTGAACGGGTTTCACTCCATGACATTAAGCACATCCGCAAGGCAAAGGAAGCCGTTAAAAAGGCGTTTAAGGTTCAGGCTGCCGGTAAGGGCTTTTCATTGGTTGAAATCTTATCAACCTGTCCTACCAACTGGGGTCTTGATCCCATTGAATCCCTTAAGCGTGTTGAAAATGAACTGATTGCACATTATCCGCTCGGCTGTTTTGTCGGTGCAGACTTGGAGGTTTAGCCTATGTTTCTTCATGAAATTATTATTGCGGGCTTCGGCGGTCAGGGCATTCTTTCAGCCGGGAGACTCTTGGCTTATGCGGGAATGCTTGACAATATGGAGGTCTCGTTCTTGCCTTCTTATGGCCCTGAAATGCGTGGGGGCACTGCCAATTGCATGGTTGAAATATCTGAGGAGGCCATTGCCTCACCGGTGCTTAATACTTGCTCAGCGTTGATTGTCATGAACAACCCGTCGCTGGAGAAATTTGAGAGCTGGCTGAAGCCCGAGGGTGTCTTAGTCGTTGATAGCTCACTTGTTCAGAAAAAAGCAAATAGGACGGACATTAAGGTTGTTGAGGTTCCGGCTACTCAAATGGCAAATGAGGCCGGTAATAAAACGTATTCCAACATTATTCTTCTTGGAAAGCTGATTAAGGAAACGGGCTGCATTGAAGTAGAGAGCTTTGAAAAAGCCCTTTATAGTGTTCTTCCAAAAAGAAAGCACTATATGATTCCTGAAGAAATGGCGCTTCTAAAAGCCGGAATGGATTATTAAGGCCGTAAGGACAAAGGGATAATAAAGTCCCTTTGTCCTTACGCCATCATTTCATTTATATTCGTTTTAATTTCTCTGATAATTTTTATGGATAATTCTTCGGATAAATCAATGATATTTGTGCTACTGAATTTTGTCCTTGTTTTTGGGTTATAAAAAACCCGGATAACGGGTCTTGTTAGGTTAATATTATTATTTTTAACAACGATTGCGAAATTACCATTGCTTAAGAGCACAATACTTCCCTCAGGATAAATGGGTATCATTTTAATAAACTCATCTACCATGGCTTTATCAAAAATATGACCGGAAGCGCCTATGAGATATTCCACCGCATCGGTGGTCTGCAAGACGCTTTTGTTTTGCTTATCATTGATAGAGATATCGAATTCATCGCAGATTGTAAGAATTCGTGCAGAATAGTGGATTTTGTCGTTTGAGAGTCCCATGGGAAATCCGCCCCCGTTAATATGTTCGTGATGCATGAGGACGGCTATCTTTGTGGTTGCTGGGGCCCCGTTATCATCTTTGATAATGTTATAGCCTAAAACGGGGTGTTTTTTCATTTCAAGGAGCTCAGAAGGGCTTAAAGGTTCTGTTTTGTTCATAAGCTCTGTTGGAAGAAGGGCTTTTCCGATGTCATGCATCAGCGCTCCCATAGCGATGCTCTTTATTTTTGAAATAGGGAGGGAGAGCCTTGTGGCTAAAGTAATAGCCATAACCGCGACATTAACGGAATGGGCAAAGGTCTGTTCATCCTGCATGCGTATGTCTTTGACATTAAGGATATCTACTCTTTGGGTGAGAATGTCATCCATGATTGAATCGACAACGCCACTCATATTGTTATAATTGATCTCTTTCTTTTGTGAAAGCCGATTCATTTCTTCTTTGACGATAAGCTTTGCACGTATTTTTGTATCTTCGCTTATCAGACTGTTCACGGTGATGCCTTCTGATAGTTCATCCTCTATATAAACGCTAGAAATCCCTTTTTCAAAAAGCTTTTGTACAATGGATGGTTTTAAAGTAACACCGGCATTTAATAGTTTTCGCCCTTCGAGATCATGCAAGGCCTGCGCCAAGACTTCGACCCCACTCAATTGGTCTAAACTGATAAGTCTCATGAAGAACTCCTTAATGTCTGACTATAAAGAAAACCACTCGAAATGGCTTCTTCTATTTCTTACCTAGACAACAGATAATTATATACCACCGTTTCAAAATGGGTAACAACTAAATTTCAATTCCTTTTTTATTCATCGATGTGGAGGCTTCTGCGAAGACCGGGACTTTTTCTGATGAAGGAGATTAGGGGAAGCCCAAAACCATAGCATATAACCGCTTCTGCGCCGCCTATAAAAAGCATCGTCAATGCAATAGGATAGGTTTTATCGTAGAGCAAATAAATATAAGACCCTACAATAACACCATTAAAGATTGCTGGTGGTAGTGGATAAAGAAAACGTGTTCTTCGTAATAAATAAGTAGAAATAGCAGCCAAAAGTGTCGCAAGGCTTCCAAAAATAATATCGGCGAGGCCAAAGCCACCAAGCCAATTGGCTAAAATACAACCGATAAAAAGACCCGGAATGGAGGCAGATGAAATAACGGGTAACAAAGTGAGTACTTCAGAAATACGAAATTGGATGGGGCCATAGCCAATAGGACTTAGAAGTAAGGTAAGCGTTGCATAAAGGGCAGCGATCAGCGCTGCTTGGACTAAATATTTGGTTGAATATTTCATAACTTTCCTTTTTATTCGCTTGAAAAAGCAAATAACGGTTGTTGTTGCTGAGCCAACCGTAGCTTCGTAGTTTTTTTAAGGCTGATGCCTAGCCAGGATATTGCGAACTGGCATGGGATAACCCACGAAGTGTATTGTAACGGATATTATGTCCTTTGGCAATAACAATTATGGGTAGAGATAGATAGGATAATGGAAGACATTGAAACATTTCATGTTATAAGCGAAGAATGCGTTACAGTACCCGAGAGCATTGAAACATTTCATGTTATAATTAAAATGGTATCAAATACGGGAGGGATAACCATGGATCGCAGCAGAGCAATGGAAGAACTCAGTCTCCGTCTGGAAAACCAGAACCTTATTAAACACAGTTTAGCTGTAGAGTCAATTATGCGCAAAATGGCAGAAGTCTTTAATGAGGATACAGAGCTCTGGGGGATAGCCGGCCTTGTTCATGATATTGACCTTGAACGAATCCAAAATAAGATGGAGCTTCACGGCATGATGGGTGGGGATATACTGGAGCAGCTAGGGTTTGATCCTACCATTGTATATGCGGTTCGAGCTCATAATCCGCTCAATAATTATCCGCGCAGAAGAAAAATAGATAAGGCTCTTTACTGCGCTGATCCTATTTCGGGTCTTATTACCGCTTGTGCGCTTATTTTGCCTGA
>JAEYPI010000082.1 GCA_023410885.1 Bacillota bacterium | reverse complement strand
ACCTGGGTGTACGTGTACTGGGACTACCTGTATTTATGGTTATGGCTTTGATCAATATAGAAGAGCTTGTGAAAAGTGTGGCGGGTGTTATCAGGCTGATATCAGGCAAATGGCTTCACAATCTGGTTCATGATTTCAGTCATGAAGAGGAAGAGCCGCAAAGCGTTATGGCTTAAACTTAGGAGTTGTATCTATGCGGGAAAGTGATTTGTATCTACCTATCAGGGATTGGTTAAAGGGTCAGGGGTACTTGACCAAGGCCGAGGTTATGGATGTAGACATCATGGCCGTTAAGGACGATACAACCTTGATGGTGGAGCTAAAAAATACCTTAAATCTTGAGGTTATCCTACAAGCTGTTGATAGGCAACGCCTTTCAGATATCGTTTATATTGGGGTGCCTAAAAAAGGCCGTCTTCTTTTCACCAAGCGCTGGAAGATGTTGATGCATCTATTGAAAAGACTTGAATTGGGCCTTCTCCTGGTTTCTCAAAAGGGGGAGACAAGTTTTGTGGAGGAAGCACTGGTACCGGTCCCCTTTGACCGTAACAGAAGCCGTTCCGGGACTAAAAAAAAGCGAGAAAAGGCACTTTTAGAGTTTGACAAACGCCATGGTGATTTCAATACAGGTGGCGTAAATAAAGTTAAGATTCTGACGGTATATAGGGAAAATGCACTGATTATTGCAAATCTGCTTTCCCTGCACGGTCCTTTGACACCAAAGGAGCTAAGAGCATTGGGATCGGATAGGGTTAAGACGACACCTATACTTAATAAGAATTTCTATAGCTGGTACGAACGCGCAGAAACAGGGAGTTATACTCTCAGTCAAAAAGGGCTGGAGGCCCTTGATGAATACAAGGACTTCATCAGTACTCTTAGACCCTAAGGAGGTTGTCATGAGAAGAAAAGATAAAGAAATCACTGATTCTGATAACATTTTTGAGATTCTTCACAAGGCAGAGGTTGTTCACTTGGCCATGGTGGATGAGAAAGAGCCCTATCTCGTGTCTATGAATTATGGGTTCAAAGATAATGCCCTTTACCTCCATAGTGCCTTGGAAGGCAGGAAGATAGATATTCTAAAGCACAACAACCGGGTTGCCTTTACGGTTGAGACCGATGTATCCTTATTGCTGGGTGAAGGGGCCTGTGATTGCACTACATCATATAAAAGTGTTTTTGGGACAGGCTTTGCAAGCTTTGTAGAGGGCTTGGAGGGTAAAGCGGAGGCCCTAAATATCATTATGGAAAAGCATTCAGGCCGAGGGGATTATACTTTTCCTGAAGCCTTATTAACACGAACCGCCATCATTCGCATCGATATTGACTCTTTAAGTGGTAAGAGATCTGGCTGAGCATACGCTGGTCTAGTATCGTTTGGGTACTCCTACAGCAAAAGGGTAGGAAAATATTCCTTGCCCATACTGGGGTTATATAGTAGAATGATTTTTGATATAAAACTTGGAGGATTGTTATGGAAACCCGGCTTACATTGAGCCTCTATTTGAATCAGATGCCCATAACACTGTCTGCTATCATACATGGTGTGCAGGCAAATTGGGGTACTCTATCTAAATAGATGTAAAAATATGTAAGCTATTGAGCAAAATTCCATGGATTCAGGCAGCTTGCCTGAGTTTTTTTGATCTTATAGGTCGAGGCTTGTGAGGCGTGTGCCAACAGGAACACACCGCATTGGAGTTGCAGCAAGGTCGTTTGGGCGGTCTTGTTACAGCTGATGGATTGAGGAAGGCTTGAGTAGGTTACTCAGGCCTTTTTGTGTGTTCAGCAGCGCCTTTGCACCACCTTGCCATCTTGAAGGCCATGATTTGCATGACTGGGATTTGCTTCCAAGTGCGTAGAGAGGATTAAAAATGAGTAAAATTTATAAAAACATTAAAAAAGAATACCTTTTTCAATTTGTTCGAAATACATCGCTATCTGAGGCCATCTGGATGCTTTTTTTAGCAGCCAGAGGCATGAGCCTTATTGAAATTGGGCTTTTAGAGTCCATTTTCCACATGACCGGCATGCTTATGGAAGTACCGACAGGTTTTATTGCTGATCGGTATGGCCGTAGGATTTCCCGTGTTATTGGCCGTGTACTTGGTTTTTTCAGTTGCTTGGTCATGATTGGCTCCCATGGTTTTTGGGGCTTTGCCGGGGGGTTTGTCCTTTCGGCCTTGTCCTTCAATTTAGAGTCAGGTGCAGGGGATGCCCTTGTTTATGACAGTCTTGCCCAAGCGGATCGAGAAGATGAATATATGAAAGTCAGGGGCAGAATTGAAATTTGCTATCAGCTGGCTCGTATGGTTTCACTTATTGTAGGAGGTGCCGTGGCAACCCTAAGCTATAATTTAGCATATGGAGTAACTGCGTTTATTCATCTCATGGCCATAGGTATTTCTCTGACCTTTAAAGAACCCGAAATCTCTAAGGCCGAAAAAGGTGTATCTCTATTTCAACATATGGGCCAATCTCTGAAGGCGGTATGGGAAAATCGCAGTATTCTTCCGTATTTCCTCCATCTTGAGGTCTTTTCCCTGTATTATACCACTCTCCATTTCTATTTTCAGAACTTTATGAAGTCTGAGGGTTATAAGGAATACCAAATTGGCCTTATACTTGCCGTGACTTCCGTTTTTGGGGTGTTGATAGCAGCCATAGCCTATAAAATTGAGAAGGGGTTAGGTGAAAAGAAAGTAGTCATCCTGACGGGTTTCTTACCGAGTCTTTTGTTTCTGATGACAGCAGTGACAAAGGCTGAGCCTGTAGCACTTGTCCTTGTAGCGGCTCTCGAAGGCTTCATGTTTGTGGTTTTTGGGGACTATATCAATAAAAGGATTCCGTCGGAGCATAGAGCTACCTTGCTATCTTTTGAATCCATGCTTTTCAGTATTATGATGATTGTATTTTTTCCGATCATAGGCGCTATTTCTGAGCACTACGGCTTTAAAACCGCTTTTGGTATTATTGCTGCCCTGTCCCTTATAACGGGTGCACTGACTTCATTTTTCCTCTTAAAAAGAATAGAGAAAGATGCTATTATTCAAAAGGGAGGGGTGCAGGTGGAATAACGCATTAATCCATACCTTTATCATTAAAATAGGGAGAGACAGATGATTTATCAGCACATGCATAAAGCACAATTTATACATCGGCCTAATCGGTTTATTGCCCATTGTGAGATAGAGGGAGAAATAGTCACAGCCCATGTCCGCAATACAGGACGCTGTCGGGAACTACTTATTCCTGGTGTTACCGTTTACTTGGAAGCTGCACAGCAGGAAACAAGAAAGACAGGATATTCGCTGATTACGGTGGAGAAGGGAAAGCGACTTGTGAATATGGACAGCACCGCACCTAACAAGGTTTTAAAGGAAGCCTTGGAATGTGAGCAATGTATCTTGGAGGGGCTTGGGCCGCTTTCCTTGATCAAGCCTGAGACCTGCTTTGGAACCTCGCGTTTTGACTTTTACCTGGAAGCGGGAGAGCAGAAGGCCTTTGTGGAAGTGAAGGGGGTCACATTAGAGGAGAATGGCGTGGCCCTTTTTCCCGATGCACCAACCGAGCGCGGTGTAAAGCATGTGGAGGAGCTCATCAAGGCCAAGGATGAAGGCTTTGAGGCTTACCTGGTTTTCATTGTTCAGATGAAGGGTGTCACCTTTTTTTCGCCCCATACCCGTATGCACCCTGAATTCGGGGCCATTTTGAAAAAGGCATATGACCATGGGGTTCACCTTCTATGCTACGACTGTCAGGTTGAGGAGAATGCCATGACCTTGGGTGATCCTATACCTGTTGTATTGGGATGAGAATGGTCTTTGCTTGATTTTTCACTCTGAAGGCGCTTACCTTTGGGCTTCGGCCGTTTAAGGAAAAAGAACCTTGACAGAGTGGGTGAGAATGTTTAGAATTGAACTCAAACAATAAATAAGCATGTGGGAGCCGGTAAACCGGCTGAGAGGGAATTTTGAGTTCCGACCATTTGGAACCTGATCTGGTTAACACCAGCGGAGGGAATGCGCAACGTAGATCGACTGAAGCCGCCTGTGTTGGGTGGCTTTTTTGTATATCACGGGCTGGCATAGCTAACGCCCATTACCCGGAGTAAACTCCGGAGGTGCATGCGCTGTATGGGATACCTCTCAGAGCCACGGAAAAGGATTGGAGGAGAACAAATTGGCAAAAATTAATGTCAGCTTACAGGTCATACCTAATGTTTCGCCTGAGCGTGTCTATCCGGTGGTGGACAAGGTTATCGCAATGATTGACGCAAGTGGGGTAAATTACGAGGTCGGTCCCATGGAAACAACCATGGAGGGTGAATTGGACGAGCTTCTGGAAATTGTTAAAAAAGCCCAGAGCATCTGCATTGAAGAGGGTGCCAAACGCGTTATGTCCATGGTTAAGATTGATTACAGGCCGGAGGGCGTTACTATTGATGAGAAAATTGGAAAGTACAGGACAAAAGAATAGGGGCGACCGGGGGAAAATGGAGGGTTTGCCTTTTATAATCATACTTTTGCTTGTGGTTATATGGCAGCTTATCGCAACGCTTGGAGAAGTTCCCCCGTACATCCTTCCAGCACCGCTTATGGTGATAAAAGCCCTTTATCAAGAGCGGGGCCTGCTTTTTAAGCATACGCTCACCACCTTGGTTGAAGCCTTGTTGGGATTTGGTCTCTCGGTGTTATTTGGGATATTATTTGGCATCTTAATGGGTTATTATAACCCGCTGAGGAAAGCATTGTATCCTTTGTTCGTTATCACACAGACCATCCCTCTGATCATCCTGGCCCCACTTTTTGCGATTTGGTTCGGATTTGGTCTTTTGCCAAAAGTGCTGATCGTTGTCCTCGTTTGCTTTTTTCCAATAGCCGTAACCTTTACACAAAGTCTTCTCAAAATTGACGAAGACATGGATGCGCTTCTCCATGTTATGGGGGCAAGCAAGTGGAAGGCCTTTATGTTGGCCAGAGTTCCCCAAGCTTTGCCAGGGCTATTTTCGGGACTAAAAATTGCGGCTACCTATAGCATCATGGGAGCTGTGATATCGGAGTGGGTGGGTGCACAAAAAGGTTTGGGGATTTATATGACCCGCGCCATGACCACTTTTAAAACTGCCGCCCTGTTTGCAGATGTACTGGTGATTATTGTGTTGAGTCTGGGACTTTATAAGCTTATAGAAATCGTTGAGAAAAAGATCATTTTAGACATGAATGAGATTTAAAAGGAAGGGTGAAAATAATGAATCGTTTCAATAGAATAAACAAAATAGTGGGGGCTCTGCTGGTGGGAATTCTGCTTGTATCCTTAACAGCTTGCACCTCTTCGCAAAATCAACAACCTCAATCGGAGTCCCTTAAGAAGGTAACCATTGTTTTGGACTGGACACCCAATACCAACCATACGGGCCTCTATGTGGCCCAAAGCAAGGGTTTTTTTCAGGAGCAGGGTCTTGAGGTCGAGATTATTCAGCCCTCGGAAGGAACCAGTGATACCCTTGTGGCCGCGGGAACTGCTCAATTTGGTATCAGCTATCAGGAAAATGTGACCTTTGCCCGTGCGGAGGGTGTGCCCCTTGTGTCTCTGGCTGCCGTTATTCAGCACAATACCTCAGGATTTGCTTCTTTAAAGGATAAGAACATCCTTTCACCTAAGGATTTCGAAGGCAGGATTTATGGTGGATGGGGATCAGCCCTTGAAGAGGCCACCATCAAATATCTTATGGACCAAGCGGGGGCAGATTTCTCCAAGGTCAAGATTATGACAACTGGCGATGCGGATTTCTTTCAGGCCAGCGCCAGTGGCCAAATTGATTTTGCCTGGATTTTTGAGGGCTGGGCAGGAATAGAAGCAAAGCAAAAGGGAATGGATCTGAACTATATTGATTTGGGCAAGGAAGCTCCGGTTTTCGACTATTATACCCCTGTTATCATCACCAATGAGACCCTCTTGAAAGAAGACGAGAAGCTTGTAGAAGCCTTCATGACGGGAGCGAAAAAGGGTTATGAGTATGCTATAAAAAATCCAGATGAAGCGGCGGATATTTTGATCCTCGGTGCTCCGGAGATTGATAAGGAACTGGTTAAGGAGAGCCAGAATTTTCTTTCAGAAAGATATCAGGCGGATGCAGCCTCTTGGGGCCTACAAAGGGAAGAGGTATGGCAACGCTATACCGACTGGTTATTCGAGAATGGCTTTATCAAAGAGAAAGTTGATGTTACAAAAGCATTTACCAATCAATTTGTGGGAAAATAGGGTAGGATGAAAAATTATATTGAAATTGAGCAACTTAATAAAGCCTTTGATATTCCGGAGACGAAGCGGGATAAAGAAAATAAAAATCTCCATGTATTGTCCGATGTTTCTTTTTCAATAAAGGAAAATGAGTTTGTTACGCTTTTAGGACCCAGCGGATGCGGGAAAAGTACGCTGTTGAAGCATATCGCGGGCCTCGACCAGGGCTATAAGGGGAAAATAAATTTGGGTGGTGAAGATCCCAAAGGTTTGAGGGTGCCGGTCAGCTATATGCTGCAGAAGGACTGCCTCATGCCGTGGCGCACCATGATCTCCAACATTCTTCTGCCGATAGAAATCCAGAAAGGGGATCTTAAGAAGGCCCAGGAGGACATTGGACCCCTTTTAGCCGAGTTTGGGCTTTCAGGCTTTGAAAGCTATAGACCCCACCAGCTCTCGGGCGGGATGAGGCAGAGAGCGGCCCTTTTGAGGACTTATCTGATGGAGGGTGATATTATGCTTTTAGATGAGCCCTTTGGTGCTTTGGATGAAATAACCCGCATGCAAATGCAGGACTGGCTGATTGCTGTATGGGAGCGGCACCGCAAGACAGTTCTCTTTGTCACTCACGACCTGGATGAAGCTGTTTTCTTGTCGGATCGCGTTTTAGTCATGAGCAATAGGCCCGGAACCATCATCGGAGAGATACCGATTTTATTTGACAGGCCTCGGACCCGTGAAATGCTCTTAAGTCCACAATTCCTCGAGTACAAGAAAAAGACACTGGCGTTGCTTGGGGACGGTTCTTGACTGACGCAAGTTGGACGCAAGAACCGTCCCCATTGTTTTAAAAACAGCCTTTTTGGGTATATAATATGGAGAAAGAAGTATAATGAGGGTGGGGTGAAAAATATGAACTACAGTAATCAGGGAAATTTTAGGCCGAGAACCTTTGAAGAAGAATTTGCTACGGTTAAGGGCATGAATGCTTTTATATCCAAGGTTTTTGGTTGGATGTTTATAGGACTTCTGCTATCAGCCGGAGTTGCTTTCTATGTGGCCAGCAATCCGAATTTGATTTACACCATTTTCAGAAACCCAATTTTGCTTATTGGTCTGATGCTTGGTGAAATTGTTTTAGTTGCCTTTCTATCTGCTCGGATCACGCGGATTAAATACGGAACGGCAGTGGGCATGTTTCTCTTTTATGCGGCATTGAACGGTATAACGCTCTCAACTATCTTTTTGGCCTATACGGGTGAATCCATCGTCAATGCTTTTGCTGTTACGGCGGTTACCTTCGGTGTCATGTGTGTATATGGCTATGTGACCAAAGCGGATTTGACCCGTTTCAGAAGCATTTTATTTATGGGCCTTATCGGACTTTTGGTGCTTTCAGTCATCAATATATTCCTGCGCAGCAGCGGTATGGAATGGTTCATTAGTTTGCTGGGGCTCTTTGTGTTCCTGGGACTTACGGCCTACGACATGCAGAAGCTCAAGGGCTACTACTTTGGAACAGAGGGCAACGAAGCCATAAGGGGTAACCTAGGCATCATTGGTGCATTAAGCTTGTATCTGGACTTTATCAATCTATTCCTGACCTTCCTAAGAATTTTCGGAAGAAGGGATTAACAAGTTGGGGACGGTTCTTGACTTGCTCTCTTAAAAAAGAGCAAGTCAAGAACCGTCCCCTTTGCTCATCAAGAACCGTCCCCTTTGCTCATCCTTTGCTCATCCAATATACTCCTTAAGCAATAAGAGGGTGTTCAAAAGCCCTTCTCTGTGAGTTCTTTCATAACCATGGGAGGCGGCAACCCCCGGGCCGATTAAGCCGTGCTTGAAATCATGGCCTGCGCCGACAGCCGCATCTGCATCCGATCCATAAAAGGGGTAAATGTCCACGGCATATTGAAGCTTAGCTTTTTTAGCCAGTTCTATAAGGCGTGTTGTGATATCATAATCGTAGGGCCCTCCGGAGTCCTTGGCGCATATGGAGACCTTGTATTCGTCGGTCTCAAGATCATCTCCTACTACGCCCATATCGACTGAAATGATTTCTGAAATGCCATCCGGATAGCCTGAACAAGCGCCATGGCCTACTTCTTCATACATGGTAAATAGCAGCCAGACATTATGGGTGAGGGCAATCCTTTCTTCCTTCACATATTTAGCTAATGCCAAAAGAAGGCCGGAGCTGGCCTTATCATCCAGATGCCTGCTCTTGATAAAGCCACTGGGTGTCACGACTGTTCTGGGGTCCAATACGACAAAATCACCTGCGCTGATGCCCAAGGCTTGCACGGCTTCCTTGGTGGACACCTTTTCGTCCAGTACAATCTCCATATTTGTGTCATCACGCTTCGTGTCGGAAATATCTCTGCGGATATGGGCCGCAGGATTGACAAGCTGGATAGTACCAGAATACTCTCGACCATCCCTGGTCATTACCGTACAGTTTTCTGTTTCTACATAGTTATTTGGAAAGCCTCCTATCTGGGTAAAA
>JAEYPI010000295.1 GCA_023410885.1 Bacillota bacterium | reverse complement strand
AGTCAGAGAACCGTCCCCCTGACTTAGTCCCCCTGACTTAACTTTCAGTGCAACTGAAACAGGGGTCTATGGTGAGCACCATCATGGGTACATCAGCCAGATCGCAGCCCTGAAGCACCTTTAAAAGTGCGGGTATATTTGTGAAGGTGGGCGTTCTTACACGCACCCTATCCAGGAATTTAGTGCCGTTGGCTTTAACATAATAAATAACCTCACCCCGGGGCTGCTCAAGACGTTCAAAGCGTTCCCCCGAGGGATTACCCTTAACCTTCTCCTCGATCGCGCCCTCTGGCATCTTGGCCGCACACTGCCTGATTATGTCAATGGCTTGATAAACCTCACGGATACGCACCCTTGTTCTGGCATGGCAATCTCCGTCCGTCTCCAGTACGGGCTCTATATCAAGATTCTTGTAAGCGGCATATCCCAGTGTTCTCATGTCCAGGGAAATCCCACTGGCACGAGCCATGGGACCAATGGCACCCACATCATAAGCATCCTGCTTGGACAGTACCCCGACGCCTACCAATCTGTGTTTTACGGTATAATCCTCTAAGAAGACACCGGTAATCGCTTTAAGCTCTTTTTCCAGGTCGTCCAGGATCGCTACAATCCGTTTCAAGGTATCAGGGTCTATATCTTTTCTTACCCCACCAATTTTGCAGACCGAGAAAATGATACGACCTCCGGTGGTTGTCTCAAAAATATCCAAAATTTTCTCCCGAAGCTTCCAACAATGCATAAACAGACTTTCAAAGCCGAAGCCATCAGCTAAAAGACCCAGCCATAAGAGATGACTGTGTATTCTTGAAAGCTCTGCCCAGATGGTTCGCAAATATTCGGCCCTATCCGGAATCCGGATATCCATGATATTTTCAACGGCCTGGCAATAGCCCATGCCATGCATGAAGCTGCAGATACCGCATATTCTCTCCGCTATATAAACATATTGTGTAAAGTCCTTCTTTTCTACCAGCTTTTCAAGTCCTCTATGAACAAAGCCAATGGAGGGTATGGCCTCAACCACCTTTTCGTCCTCCAGGACAAGATCCAAATGGATGGGCTCAGGTAACACGGGATGCTGTGGCCCAAAGGGGACTATTGACCTTTTAGACATTTTTAGACTCCTCCTTTTCTGAGGCTTCCGGTGTGAAGGGTGCCTTTTTGGCAACCCTGTACAGGCCACCCTCATAGTCAATGATCAAATTCTTGATTTTTACGCCAAACAAATCCTTCATCTCATTCTCATAGAGAAAGGAAGAGAAGAAGATATGGCTGATACTCAGAATTTCTGTATCCTTTTCAATGTGTACCCTATAATTGACAAAATCGTAGTCCTTGTCAAAGGAATAGGTTATTTCAAAGCCTTCCTTATGGGTACAGGTAATGGCAACAAGACGATAGCCCTGACCCTTCATCAGTACAGCCTTATCGATCAATTCCTCTATCTGAACTTCAATAATGTTCTGAACATCGTTCATAATTCACTACCTTTCTAAAAAAGCGACTTTTTGCATGTGGCTTCGACGCTTGAGAAGTGCTTTCTTTCTTCTTTTTACAAGTTCACAGCGCTTCTCTTCCAATATGTCTATGGCTTTTACAACGCCATCAATGATGGACTCAGGCCTTGCCGCACACCCCGGTACATAAACATCAACGGGGATAACCTTATCGACACCGCCCAAAACATTGTAGCACTCGGCAAAAATACCTCCGCTGGTGGCACAGATTCCTACGGCCACCACAACCTTCGGGTTGGGCATTTGGTTAAAGATTTGCCACACCACATCTTTGTTCTGTTCATTGACAGAACCGGTTACCACAAAAATATCCGCATGCTTGGGATTTCCGGTGTTCACCACCCCAAAGCGTTCAACATCATAAAGGGGGGTTAAGCAGGCTAAAACCTCTATATCACAGCCATTGCAGCTTGTTCCATCGTAATGTATGATCCAGGGTGATTTTTTAAAGTATGACATCGTAACACCTCATTCAAATTAAGTAAAGCACCAACAGGTTTGTAAAGCCCAGGGCGGCCGCTACAATCCAGGCTGTATTGAAGACAAGCTGCCATTTGATACGGGCAGACGCGTTATCAATAACAATTTCAAAGAAATATATAAGAGCGCAGGCGCCAATACCCACAACCCAGCTCCAAGAGTTATTCCATATAAAGAATAGAAAGACCATACCCAAGAGGAACACATTTTCATACCAATGGGCAATCTCAATCATAGCCAGGGTAGAACCCGAAAATTCAGTGGTAATGCCCTGAACCACCTCTTGATGAGCATGATGGCCCATACTCAAATCAAACGGGGACTTCCTGAGCTTCATAGTCAAAATATAGGTAAATCCTATAAAAATACCGGGAAGATGAAGTATCAAAGGTGTATCTTGGGCCATTATATCCGTAACGGCAAAGCTCCGGGTCACCACATAAAATCCAATAGCCGTTAAAAACACCATGGGCTCATAGGCCATCATTTGAAGGAGCTCTCTCATAGCACCAATGCTGGAATAGGGTGAATTGGCACAATAAGCACCCAGCACCATAAAAATAGAAGCCAGCGTAAGGGAAAAGATAACCAGCAGAATATCCCCTCCCATAAAGAAAAGACCGCCTGTAAAAATGACGAAAATTAAAAAACACAGGATGAAGAAGTTCTGGATACTGTTAACAGCGATACTTTCCTTGGAAAAAAGCTTGAGCACATCATAAAAGGGCTGTAACAGCGGAGGACCAAACCGCCCCTGCATTCTGGCACTGATTTTCCTGTCAATACCGGCTATAAGGCCGCCCACAATGGGACCCAAAACAAGATATAGCAAAACACTCATTATTCTTATATCCATTACAGCACACCTCCCATTGCCATAGCAAAGATGACAAGAATAGTGGCAGAGGTAATAATCGTGCCAACCATGGTAAGCTTTCCTTCATTAAAATAATTTCCCATATACCAATTTGAAAGATACATCTGCTTACTCTTTCCATAGGAATCAATAAAGTAACGGTTATCCCCTTTATTTACACCGGCCATATAGGAGGTTACAATTCTTTCGTCATGGGCAGTCACAAATACAATAAGACCCGCAGGAATCAAAAGAACCATGCCCAGCATCATAGACATAATTTTAATGTTTCCTCCCGAAATAACGGAGAGGTTCTGCACAGCAAATACGGTATTCAGGTAGGGCTCAATAAACTTTGATGCAATGAGGGGGAATGCAAAGCAAACAGCTACCGTAAGAGCTGAGAGAGTGCCTAAAGAGAGCCACTCATCCTTGCTCAGCTTAGAATCAATCCTTTCACTCTTGCTGAGTACGGCCACCAGCTTCCCGAGCCACTTGGTCCAATAAAAAAGAGTAGCAGCGCTTCCAAAAACTAAAGCTATTACGATCAGAATATTGTTTGAATCAATAACGGCTTTTAAAGCAGCCCACTTGGAAATGAGCATACCAAACGGAGCCAGGAACATACCGGCAATCCCAATGGTCATCATAAGTGCCATTTCAGGAAGCTTTATAATAAGTCCATGCATATCCTCAATATCCCGGCTTCCCATATTATGTTCAACTGTTCCCACTGAAAGAAACAGGAGGGATTTAGCGATAGCATGGAAAACAATGAGCAGCATTCCCGCCCAAGCAGACTCATACGAGCCAATGCCGGCACAGGCCACAATTAAGCCAAGGTTGGCAATGGTGGAGTAAGCCAGCACTTTTTTCCCATCGGATTGGGAAATGGCAATAAGTGAAGCCAACAGGAACGTAATGCCTCCAACTGTCATGACCATTATTCCAGCCACATTAAAGCCCAACACAGGAGCTATACGAATGAGGAGAAAAACGCCGGCCTTAACCATGGTTGAAGAATGCAGGAGAGCGGAGGAAGGCGTCGGTGCAACCATCGCACCCAGCAGCCATCCCGAAAAGGGCATCTGTGCTGACTTCGTCAAACCTGCAATGGATAAAAGCACGGCAGGAATCAAGAGATCCGCACCCGTGCGGGCCAGCCCAACTAAATGGCTTAATTCAAGCGTTCCATGTACCATTGCCAGGTAGATAATGGCCGCAGCAAATCCAAACCCGCCAAAAAGGTTCATCAGTAAAGACTTAAAGGCATTTCTTATGGCTTCCTCGGACCGGGTGTAGCTTATAAGCAGGAAGGAGCATAATGTGGTGATTTCCCAGAAGAAATACATCCAAATCATATTATTGGACAGCAATATGCCAAACATTGCCGACAAGAAGGTAAAAAGAAGAAAGAAAAAGAAAGCGCTTCTGTCCTTCACCTCATGATGGTGCTGATGGTAATCTTTCATATAGGTCAGCGCATAAACACAGATGAGACTGCCAATGACCCCCGTTATCAAAATCATGATGAGGGAGAACCGGTCAATAATGATATCGGATTCAATGGCTATATCGTGGCTATGGGTAAATTCAAACCAATTGATTAAAGGGGTTTGGATTAAAACCAGCAAGATGGCCAGATACTTTTTATATCTCAGGCTCATGTATATGATGACCAAAGCCAATATGGCTTCAATAACAACCATACCATAACTAATAAATTCTCGATGGAGGGACGAAAGCCTTAATCCCTGATTAAAATAGAGCACCGCGGTATAAATCGACCCGGCCGCCACCATCAATGCGGCTAGCCTGACGATTACAGTACGAACCCTATTATTGTGGACAAGAAGCAATATCAATGCTGTTACCAAAGGAAATAATAATAAAAATATTAAAGAACCCACAATGCCACCTCTTACTCTCTATAATGTATACATTATACTGTAGACATTACGGCCCCCAAAGCCAGACTCAATTATAGTCCTACACCTTAAAAGAAACAATGGTTAATAATTGCCTAATTTTTATAATTTTTCTTTGTTTTTTGATAGGAGAGAATAATGCTTCTATTGGGACGGATTTATTGAACTGATGACCTTCTTTACGCTTTTTTCGAATTTAGCTCTGGGGATCATGAGTGAATGCTTACATCCCTGACACTCAATACGAAAGTCCGCACCTGTCCTCTGGACCTTCCATAGCTTACTTCCGCAGGGATGCTCCTTCTTCAATTCAACAATATCTCCAATGGAAAACTGCTTGGCCAACATCATCCCTTACCTCCATTTGACATTTTAGTAACAATCTCTAAACATACAAACAGGGCGCTTTTTTTAAAAGCACCCTGACAGCTAAATCAAATTCTGAATCAAATCTCAATCGATCTTCTATTTACTTTTATTATACCACAAGCTTTGACAGTGCGTCATCTACCGAAGCATAAATTTCTATATATCGGTTAAGCTTGGTCACCTCAAAAATTCTGGAAATATCGCGGGACAACCCCGATAGAACAAGCTTACCTTCACTATCACGAAAGCTTTTAAAGGTGTCCACAATAATCCCGATGCCGGCGCTGTTCATATAAGTAACGTCCTGCATATCCAAGATCACTGTTTTACTTCCGTATTTCTCAAACAGCTTATCTAAATAATCCTTAAACTCACTCTGCGTAGATATCCTAACTTGGCCCTCCGCAGCTAAAATGGTTATACCCTTTAATTCACGAAGCTCGAAATTCATTGGATTCTCTCCCCTAAAAAAAGCAGATACGAACTATTTTACCACCGAACGCTTAAATAAAACAGTCCCTTTTTAGAAATACTTCATACTCACTTTTCAGTCCCAGGAGAGCGGGTGTGTTCTAATTTCTCAAGCTCTGAAGGGGTGCCGGTATCCGGCCTCCTCTTTTAATAAAGGCCTCGGAGGAATAGGGGTTAATTTTCATAATGGGGGCCCTTCCAAAAAGCCCGCCATACTCGACCACATCCCCTTCCTTCATACCGGGAACAGGAATAATACGAACAGCGGTTGTCTTGTTGTTGACCACGCCAATAGCAGCCTCATCGGCAATGATGGCCGATAATGTGGATGCGGGCGTATCTCCAGGTACAGCAATCATATCAAGGCCCACCGAACATACGCAGGTCATGGCTTCGAGCTTTTCTATGGAAAGCGCGCCACACATGGCTGCATCAATCATTCCCGCGTCTTCACTGACAGGGATAAAAGCACCGCTTAGACCGCCGACATAGGAGCTGGCCATAACACCGCCCTTTTTAACAGCATCATTTAATAGGGCAAGGGCTGCGGTGGTACCATGGGTACCGCAACGTTCCAGACCCATGGCTTCAAGAATATGTGCTACACTGTCCCCGACGGCCGGGGTTGGCGCTAAAGACAGGTCAACAATGCCAAAGGGTACATTGAGTCGCATTGAAGCTTCCTGTGCAACCAATTGGCCCATACGGGTGATCTTAAAGGCCGTTTTCTTTATGGTCTCTGCAACGGTACCAAAATCAGCACCATTTAGCATTTTCAAAGCATTTGCTACTACACCGGGACCACTTACACCTACGTTTATGACACATTCTGGCTCGCCCACACCATGAAAAGCACCGGCCATAAAC
>JAEYPI010000283.1 GCA_023410885.1 Bacillota bacterium | reverse complement strand
GTATAATTACGGGAGAAGATTATATTTCTTCCTTATAAACTTATTACTTTCTACTATTATCATAAGGAGATGGTAGGTATGAATCATTCAATCAAGAGCAAGTCTGTTATGCTTCTGATGAAATCAGCTCTACTGGCACTTCTTGTTGTCGCATTTATTATTTTATTAGCTAGAGAAAACAGCATGTTAAGAAATATCCTTATTGTAGGTGTTATTTCGGGCATCCTTATACAAGTTTATAGAAGGCGGCATTCCAAATCCCGTCAATATGACGAGGTTGGATATTGGAGTGGAATTGGCGATTTTGATATCGGCTTTGACAGGTATTTCTACGATAATGAATCGGATGACGCTATTAACTTTGGCTTTGATTTTGATTTTGACAACGCCGATTTTGATTATAACGAGGTGAGCTTTCAAGGGCAAGCCACTCAAATAAAGTAAATCAATAACGACAGAGGTGTGTTCCTTGAACACACCACACTTTTTGGCATTTTATTGTTGTTGCCCTGAAAATGTATGTAAACCTTATAAAAGTAATAATGCAACGCCGGACAATAGTAGGAGAAAAACGAGATTGAACCCTGTAAATACTTTAAAAAATTGGCGGCCTAGTTTAGGATGGACTTTAACATAAAGCTTGTATGAAATGACACTGGCCAGTGAGGCTATCAAGGTTCCCATCCCCCCCACATTGACACCTAAAAGCAATTCTTTATAATTTTCTGTAAAACCAGATAAAAGAACAGCTGCAGGCACATTACTGATGATTTGACTCGTCAAAACGGAAATTAAAAATTCACTCTTTTTTAATAATCCGGACAGAAATTGAGCGATTTCAGGGAGATTGGACAAGTTTCCGACAAAAATAAAAAAGCCAATAAAGGTAAAGAGCAACGAGTAGTCAACCTCACGGAACAAATGTCTGTCAAGTATCAGTACACATAGCACCAATATCCCGGAAGCCCAAAGGATGGGTATTACATTAAAAACAGAAAGAACTGAAAGGATGAATAAAAGACCATAGATTATAAGATGTCTTTTATGTATACTTTCATTGGTCATTTCATTAAGCACCTCAATGGTCTTTTTCTCTATAAAAAAGGTTGAAAGAACCAATAATAGCCCCCCGACTCCTACAATGGGCAATAGGAGAAGAATAAACTCCCCCAGTCCTATATTGTATTGTGAAAAAAGGTAGAGGTTCTGAGGGTTTCCAACGGGTGTAAGGCTGCTTCCGATATTCGCTCCAATGGTTTGCAATACAATAAGCAATATAGCATAACCATTCTCATTTATTTTATCAAGCACAATGAGGGTAAAAGGCACCAAGGTGATAAGCGCTACGTCGTTGGTCATAAACATGGCTAAAAAATAGGTTAATAAAATAATTCCCATTGAGAGCTGCCGTAGATTGTGGCTCTTTTTTGCAACATAGGCTGCAGCTACTTCAAAGGCCTGTATTTTTTTTAGACCGGCCATAACAACCATTAAGCAAAACAGGCATAAAAGGACCTTATAATCAATATAGGAGAAATACGCAACCGATGGCCGCACAAAAAAGGCTGATATAAAGGCAGCCACCAACGCTATAATGAGAACAGCCTCAGATTTTATAAACTTCATCAATTTGCGAAAATAAACGCTCTTGTTTTCCATAGCAAGACCCTTTCATGAAGCTTGGCAGTCAAGTAAAACAGGGGTCGTTAGTTCCTTGTTCTACAGTGAAGCAAGAAACCCTCCCCTATTAACAGAAAAAGTGGTGTGTTCAAGGAACACACCACAAGACTGTCTTATTCGAGGTTATGCACAATTATTTAATTTCAACAGTTGCGCCGACTTCCTTGAACTTAGCAGCAATAGCGTTTGCATCGTCCTTGGAAAGGCCTTCCTTGATGGTGCTAGGAACGTTCTCTGTAACATCCTTAGCTTCTTTAAGACCAAGGGCTGTGATTTCACGAACAACCTTGATAACCTTGATCTTCTCAGCGCCAGTATCCTTAAGAACAACGGTGAACTCTGTTTGCTCTTCAACAGGAGCAGCAGCGGCAGCAGCAGGGCCAGCAGCAACAGCTACAGGAGCAGCGGATACGCCGAATTCTTCTTCAATAGCCTTTACAAGATCCTTGAGCTCAAGGATAGTTAAAGTCTTAATTTCTTCAATAAACTTTGTGATCTTTTCACTCATTTCAATATCCTCCATTACCATTTCATTTCTACTTGTTTGTTATAATCCCATCGGATTAAGCGTTCTGTTCTTGTTTTTCAGCAATAGCATTAAGCGCAGCAGCAAGTCCATAAAGTGGGCTCTGAAGACTGCCGATGAATTTTGCGAGCAATTCCTCTCTGGAAGGAGTGGAAGCAAGCTCATTAACACCTTTTACATCAATGATGTTGCCTTCGACCATACCGCCCTTGATCTCAAGCTTCTCAAAGTCCTTAGCGTACTTTGCGAGAACCTTTGAAGGGGCTACCGGATCGGTAGTAGAGATAGCGATTGCTGTAGGTCCTTTAAGATACTCTCCAAGACCCTCCAACGCACTATCCTTAGAAGCAAAGTTGATGACAGTATTCTTAATAACCTTATACTCTACATTTGCTTCTCTTAATGCTTTTCTCAAACGGGTGTCCTGCTCAACGGTAAGACCTCTATAGTCAGCAAGAACTACAGATTTAGCCTCTTTTAGTTTCTGAGCAAGCTCATCTACTTGAGCTTTTTTTTGAAGAAGAAGTTTTTCACTGGGCATTTATTGCACCTCCTTAATCGTAATAACAGCTAGATAAAAAATCAAAAAACCCTTTCATAATCTGACCATAGACTATGAAAGGGTTTAAAACCACTTTCAATGAATACCTCGGTAGGATGATTTACGTTACATCCGTATGATACAAATCATACATGGATTCCTACTGTCTACAGTCAGTATTCAATTAGCACTCCGATATTTTATAATACCGAAATAGATTAGTCAAGCACTTTCTGCTGATTAATCTTGATGCCAGGGCCCATGGTAGAAGTAACGGTAACACTCTTCAGGTATTGACCTTTAGCTGCGGAAGGCTTAGCCTTGATAACAGCATCCAAAAGAGTATGGAAGTTATCGCGAAGCTTTTCGGTTCCGAAGGAAACCTTACCGATGGGGCAATGGATAATATTGGTCTTATCCAAACGGTATTCAATCTTACCAGCCTTAATATCGGCAATTGCTTTCGCAATGTCCATGGTAACAGTTCCAGCCTTAGGGTTAGGCATTAAGCCCTTAGGACCTAATACACGACCTAAACGACCAACAACACCCATCATGTCAGGGGTTGCAACAACAACGTCAAATTCGAACCAGTTGTCCTTTTGGATTCTGGTTACGAGATCCTCAGCACCAACATAATCTGCACCATTCTGTTCAGCCTCAGTAGCTTTTTCGCCCTTAGCAAAAACCAGAACGCGTACAGTTTTACCAGTACCATGGGGCAGAACAACCGCACCTCTAACCTGTTGGTCAGCATGACGGGAGTCAACACCGAGCTTGATGTGTGCTTCAACGGTCTCATCAAACTTCGCTGGAGCAGTCTTTTGAACTAAATCCATCGCCTCTGTTGGCTCGTATAATCTTGTTCTATCAACAAGCTTGAGACTCTCAAGATATTTCTTGCCTCTCTTCATTTCATTTCACTCCTTTAGTGGTGAATAGTAGCGGGAATTCTCCCTCCCACATCAGAAAAACTAACACCGTTAGTTTTTCCTTGCGACAGAAAAGTTAGATAATAACTTTTTCTGGTCGCCAGCGCAATAGAACGTTAGTTTTTCCTTGCGACAGAAAAGTTAGATAATAACTTTTTCTGGTCGCCAGTGTAATAGAACGTTAGTTTTTCCTTGCGACAGAAAAGTTAGATAATAACTTTTTCTGGTCGCCAGCGTATTACATTACTTTAGTCAACAACGACAACGCCCATGCTTCTAGCAGTTCCTGCAACCATGCTCATAGCGGTTTCAATACAACTTGCATTAAGATCAGGCATTTTCAGCTCTGCAATCTTTCTAACGTCTTCCTTAGAAATCTTTGCAACCTTGTCCTTCTGAGGGACTGCAGATCCGCTTTCGATTTTACAAGCCTTCTTAATCAGAACGGCAGCGGGCGGAGTCTTTGTAATAAACGAAAATGAACGGTCGCTGTATACCGTTATGACGACCGGAATAACCAACCCAACATCCTTTGCGGTTCTTTCATTGAACTCCTTACAGAATCCCATGATGTTAACGCCATGCTGGCCAAGGGCTGGTCCAACCGGTGGTGCAGGAGTTGCCTTACCTGCATTGAGCTGTAATTTTACATAGCCCATAACTTTCTTTGCCATTATAGTCCACCTCCCAGTTTTCTTGCCTGAATATGATCAGGCCCTTTATTCAATAACACTAGGTTATAGAATCATAACTACAGTTTTTGTATTTGAATAAAATCAAGCTCGACAGGGGTTTCTCTTCCAAACATGGAAACCATAACCCGAACCTTTTTCTTGTCGATACTGATTTCTTCAACGGTACCTATGAAGCTTTCAAGAGGTCCTTCAATAACGCGGACACTATCGCCCACCTCATAATCGACCACCGTTTCGAACTGCTCCACACCCATCATCCGCACTTCATCCTCGGATAATGGAACAGGCTTGGACCCAGGTCCAACAAAACCGGTAACACCACGGGTATTACGCACTACATACCAAGAATCATCGGACATGATCATCTTCACCAGTACATAGCCGGGAAATACCTTTTTAAGCGTCGCCTTTTTCTTGCCCTCTTTTATTTCAATTTGCTCTTCCATAGGAACAACAACATCGATAATAAAATCCTGCATTTTTCTGTTCTCTACAATTTTTTCGATGTTGGCCTTTACTTTATTCTCATAACCGGAATAAGTGTGGACCACGTACCATCTTGCTTCCTCTGTCATACTTTTCGAGCGGAGACTAAGCTCCAGCCCTCCTTCCGCTTCTTCTTACTGTCCGAAAACAGCTTTGAAGATAAAACCAAGTCCGGCATCTGCAACCCAAATAACAATTCCAATAAACAAGCAAGCTGCAAACACGATCAGGGTGTTGTTAATCAACTGCTGTTTAGTAGGCCAGATTACCTTCTTCATTTCCATACGGATTTCTTTAAAAAAGCGACCCGTACGTTGGCTGAATTTTTCTTTTTGTTCAGTCATCGAAAACAACTCCCCAATAATTATTTGGTTTCCTTGTGGGCTGTGTGCTTACGGCAGAATCTGCAGTACTTGTTCATTTCAAGTCTGTCGGGATCGTTTTTCTTGTTCTTCAGGGTATCGTAGTTTCTCTGCTTGCATTCAGTACAAGCCATGGTGATTCTTGTTCTCATTTGGAACACTCCTATGCTATAAAAGTCTATAATTTTTGCATAAAAAAAAACGCTCGCAAAGCAATAAAAATCGTACCATACATTAGGGTCTAAAGTCAAGCTTTGCATTAAAATTTCTATTTATATATGTGTTATATTTTTCAGTGCAGTAAAGAACCTTCTTGAGTTTCTTCACTGCGCTGAAAAATTTAGACTAAGCTTTTGTGACAACTGCTCTTTGTTTTCTTTCCTTCCAAACAAGCCATAGGGGTGCTGCGATAAAGATTGTTGAATAAACACCCGTGATAACACCCAGCAGAAGAGAGAAGCTAAAGTCTGTTAGGGAACCAATATTATTAATTGAAGAATAGACCAGAAGCACAACAACACAGATCAAAGTGGTCATCATGGTATTAATGGAACGAGAGAGGGACTGATGAATGCTGACATTAACGATGCTGCCAAGATCAGACTTCTTCATTAACCCTGTATTCTCACGAATTCTATCATAGATGATAACGGTATCATTCATGGAATAACCGATAACCGTAAGAATGGTCGCAACAAAAATATCATTTAGAGGAAGCTTCATTGCAAAATAGACACCAAACATAACACCAACGTCATGGAACAGTGCTATAATAGCGCATACAGCCGCTGAAAAGCCGCTCAGTATGCTAAAGCGCCAAGCCACATAGAACAGAATAAGGACGGTTGATATGACGACAGCTAATATACTTCTCTCAAGCGCTTGACGGCCAACGGTGGGGGTAATGCTTACATTTTCATTTTTATTGCTGTCCAACTTAACATCAAAGTTCTGAGAGAGTATCTCCTTAACCTTATCCTCTTCATCTCGGGTAAGGGGTTCATTTCCTGCAATATCCAGTCTCAACATTTTTGTGGAGACTTGGCCGGCTTCTGCACTATAAGTCTCCATAACACTGGCCGAAACCTTTTTCCCGATGGCTTGCTCGATGATTTCACCCGCACTATTGGGATCAATCTCACCCACTGTTTCTATCATCATTCGGGTACCACCCTTGAAATTAATATCGAGGGTTACACCGTTAATGACAAGCATAATGGCAAAGAATACAAATAACGCAATGCTGAAACCAAATGCGTATTTCTTATTTTTCACAAAATCATACTGCCTCATTTTTCTTCCCTCCGTTCAAGCCAAATAGCCATTTGTTTTTTGAGAAACTGAAGGCAGATACACCTTGAAGCATCATCTTGGAGGCGGTAACTGCTGATAAGAAGCTAAATAAGGTACCGAAGAACAAAGTGACACCAAAGCCTCTGACAGCGCCGGAGCCAAAGATATAAAGCACAACAGCTGTGATGAGTGTCGTTACGTTAGAGTCCAGAATGGCCACAAAAGCTCTTTTAAAGCCAGTATCTACCGAGGCTCTTAAGGTTTTTCCAGCTTTCAGCTCTTCCTTGATACGCTCAAAGATAACGACGTTACCGTCTATACTCATACCAATGGAAAGTATAATACCGCCTATACCAGGAAGTGTTACTGAGATATTAAAGTTTGAAAGCGTAAGTATCTGCAGGGCTAAAAGACCTGAAAGAGCTACAACGGAAACAAGCCCTGGCAGCCTGTAATAAAGAATCATATAGATACAAACAAGAATAAAGGCTACACTTCCTGCCTTGACGGCAACTTCCAAAGCACCTTGTCCCAACTGAGCACTGATAGAGTCAACCTTTACAGGCTCAAGCTTGGTAGGAAGCGCACCAAAACGAATTTTATCCGCTAAAGCTTTTGCACTGTCAAAGGTAAAGCTTCCTGAAATTGAACATTCAGCGGTAGTGATTCGCTCATTGACAGTAGGAGCAGATAAGCATATCTCGTCCATAAAAATGGCGATTCTCTTTCCCACCAATCGGCCTGTGGCTTCAGAGAATTTATCCACACCGGTAGTTTTCAATTCCAATAGAATTTCATAAGCTCCGTTTTGATTCTGATAGCTTTTTGCTGTCTTAACATCCTCACCTGTCAGCACAATTTTACCGGAAGGAGTTAGCTCAGATTCATCCTTATACATATCTTCGTCATTAACTTCCTGGAATGTCAATGCGCCGGTGCTCCCCAGCTCGTCCAATGCCTTTCTGGGATCAAACTCTGTTTCATTGGTCGCCCACGGAATATCAATGACTAAACGATTATTGGTTGCATCAACATTTATACTTTTATCAAAAATGCCTTGAGCATCCAGTCGCTCTTCAATGATTTTTTGAGAACTGGCCAGGTCATCTGCTATATTACGACCTTCCGAACCTTCAGGATAAACAGGCTCCAGTATGGCACTGATACCACCACGGATATCAATACCGGTTCTGATTTCATTGACGCCCTTAATAATTCTTGCATTTTCAGGCCCAAGGCCTGTGAAAGCAAGCACACAGATGATTGCGATGACAAGGACAACCGCAAATAGTTTAAATGTCCTATTATCATTCATTGGGAGCTTCCTCCTCCTCTTTTTACTATTTGATACTTTAAGTATTATAAGACTTCTGGCTCTAAACAGTCAACAACCGACAGAAAATCCAATCATCACTACCTATGGTTTTTCAACCCTGTAGATAGCAGAAAGACTGACATATTCTTCCGCATTCTTTATATTCCCTTCAATTTGGGCTTCTGAAAGGGGCTTTACGACCTTGGCAGGCATGCCCATAACTAAGGAACCGTCAGGAATTTCAGTATTAGGTGTTACCAGAGCGCCAGCTCCAATAAGACAATTTTTCCCGATCTTCACATTATCAAGAATGACCGCACCCATGCCAATCAGAGAATTATCACCTATTGCACAGCTGTGGAGCACCACCCTATGGCCAATAGTCACATTTTTCCCAATGATGACAGGAAGACCCTCCGTATTGTGAACAGCTGAAACATCCTGTACATTGCTGTTTTCACCCACCACAATCTTTCCTACATCACCACGGAGTACTGCGTTATCCCAAATGCTCGCATTTTTCTCTAAAACCACATCCCCAATGATCTGTGCACTTTCAGCCACATAGGCTGTTTCATGAATTTGTGGTTCTATCCCTTTAAAACTTCTAATCATAGCATTCTCCTGTTTTTAAACCACGTTTTGGGTCTAGTCCTGATTCATCTCCTGCACTTTAATCCACAAGGCACATTCGACACGCTTTTTCTCTAGCTCACAACCGATATCATAGGGTTTTTTGATATCCTGGTTAAACTGCCAGGCATTAGCTGCACAGCCGCCGCTACAGTAGAATTTGGCCCAACAGGCGTTACATTCGGGCTTTGTATAAACATTGGTCTCTACAAAAGTTTCCCTCATGGGATTATTATTAAGACCTTCGAAAATATTTCCCAAAAGGAATTCCTTTTGACCTACAAATTGATGACAAGGATAGAGCTCCCCTTCCGGTGTAACCGCCAGGTATTCTGTCCCCGAGCCGCAGCCTCTCAAGCGTTTGGCCACACAAGGACCGCCCTCAAGGTCAACCATGAAATGAAAGAAGTTGAACCACTTGCCGTTTTTCCTGCGCTCAACATATTCTTGAGCCAACCGTTCATACTCTTCACAAGTGACTTGAAGATCCTCATGCCGAATATCCAAGCCTGAGTCCTTTGCTGCCACCACGGGTTCGATGGAAATTTGATCAAAACCCAAATCGGCCATATGCAAGACGTCGGCTCCAAAATCCAGATTCTTTCGGGTAAAGGTACCACGGACGTAATAATTCTCTCCATTCCGCTCCTCCACCATCTTTTGGGCCAATGGAAGAATACGATCATAGCAACCGGAACCATCTACACGCTTTCTGACTTCGTCATTCACTTCTTTACGCCCATCCAAACTGAGGACTACATTATGCATGTGCTCATTGATGAAGGCCCGCTTGTCCTCATCCAGGAGAAGAACATTGGTGGTAATGGTAAAGCGGAAATTCTTATTGGCTTGCTTTTCACGTTCCCGGGCATAAGCCACGATTCCCTTGACCACATCAAAGTTCATAAGAGGTTCTCCACCAAAGAAATCCACTTCGAGGTTTCTTCGGTTTCCAGAGTTTTCAATCAGGAAATCAATGGCTTTCTTGCCTACCTCGAGGCTCATCATGGAGCGAGCCCCCAGATATTCGCCGGTGCCTGCAAAGCAGTAGCTGCACCTCAAATTGCAGTCATGAGCAATATGTAAACACAGTGCCTTTACAACGGTTTTCTTGGTCCAAGAGGGTATAAATTCTGTGTAGGGGTCCTGGGTAAACAGCATATTGCTTTCTTTCAGGTATTCAATCTCATCTTGCGCCTCTTTTAGAGCTGATACATCATAACGATCGCTCAAGGCTTGAAGCTTCGCCTTATCAAGTACTCCATTCAGATCATAACAGCCCAGAACATCATAGGCCGTATCATCTAAAACATGCACAGCACCGCTATAAATATCTAAAACTATATTCGTACCATGCATTTTATAGGCATGTATCATGCTTGTCCTCCATAACTTTGTGGCGTATCGACCCGTTAAACCGTGAACAGGGTACGAAGCTTAAGCTTTGTACAACAAGCCTCGACCCGTGAACAGGGTACGAAGTTTCAGCTTCGTACAACAAGCCTCGACCCGTGAACAAAAGAAGGGCTGCTATAGCCCTTCCACCGCTTCATTTTCATTAACCTAAACTTATTGTTTGATAACAACAAGATCGTTAAAAGCGTTTACTTGCTTTCGCACTTTTGATTGGCAACCGTACAGGAAGTCTTACATGCGGACTGGCATGAAGTTTGACATTCGCCGCAGCCTGCCTTTTTAATATCCTTGTTAAGAGTTGTGCCGTTAATGGTCTTAATATGCTTCATTTCTAAACCTCCCCAACCTTTGATTCCAGATTATTATAGCATAAGCTTTTTAATGTGCAAAGACTGATTATTGAGATGCTATCTTCTATAGCTTTCCGTTGTCCGATAGAAGTCTAAAAAAGGCAAAAAAATAACCAGCTTTTAAATAACTGGTCACTGTCCTTTTCTATTTTACCCTTTTTAAGATTATCTCATGTTCATTAAGCTTTTGATCAACACCTATGACATAATCTTTAACAATAGCCATATCATTTTTCAAAGTATTGATTTCTTGCTTCAATTCCTGCCTAGTGTCCCGTAGCTCCTGTTTCAACTCTTTATGTAAAGTGTCAATTTTTCTATCTAAAATACTATGGCCTTCCGCTACTGCTTTAATGTCTCCTCTAAGGTCTTCGACAAGTGCTCCTGTATGTCGTTTTACTTCCTCAACCTTCTTTTCAAACATATCTTGCAGTTCACTAAGTAATTCGTCATTATTTATTTTTATCGCCTCCAAAACACACTATTATTATACCAAAGCTTACTGTTTTTTAAATCAAAATAAAATGTTCCGATACCTTCAAGACTTTTGCTCAAATTGCTTAACATCCTCAGAAGCCTCGTTTAGGCAAAGGGAAGAGTTTTACTATAGCCAATAGAACATGTTCTATCATTCTGCTTGTTTTAAAATTACGTAGGAGGATTCATTAATTGTATCTAAAGTAAACTTAAGATCAACGTTTTCAATTGGATATTTTTCCACAATAGCTTTTTCAGCTAATGCGGCATATTCCACAATACTATCCCAGCCATCAACACTGGTCTTAAGATTCTTTTTAACAATATCAGAAATCTTTGACAGCTTATTCATGTTTTTTAAAGTTACGTGTTGATTAATAAAGGCCTTAATAAAATAGTTCTGATTATCTTTTCTGAATAGGTCTCCATAGTTTTTGAATTCGCCATCCTTAGTATAGCCACGTCTGAAACGGACAAAACCCTCAGCTTGTTCACCATTTAAGTGCTGGATTCCCTTTTCAAGATAAACCTTAAAGTTTTGAGAAGGATCGCTATAGTTCATAAAAATCGGAACATTTATTGTTACTCCTCCGAAATAGTCCACAATATTTCTAAAACCGTCAACTTGAATATAAGCATAATCATTCACATGTATGCCGAATATTTCTTCAACTATATCTGCTAAAAAATCAATATATGTTACTTTGAATCTACCGGTATCTTTTTTATAATTAATATATTTACCAATGCTTGGTGTTGCGTTTATCTTATGGAATCCTCCATCCTGCGGATAAGAAGGATTTACTTTTCTCACAGCTTCTATTATTTCATCGACATAGTCTATATAGATATCCCTTGGAAGGTTAATGATTTTTATCTTCTTTTCTGTTTTCTCTATGTTTAATACAGTTATGGTATCAAAGTTAAACCCTGTGGGTTCTTTTGCCAATAGAAGGATACTTGTGCTATCCGGATTTACTAAATGTTCCACATACCTCTGATTATTTGTTAGAGAAATTTCATTTATTTGAGATAAATTATCATTGGGTACAATATTAGAAACAGACGGGCTTGGTGTAGGAATTTCATAATTGCCAGAACTACTTAAATCGTCAAGATCTTGATTAGATACAGATGAATGAGATCCAGTCGAAAGGTATTTAAAAGCCAGCATACTCAATAATATAACGAATATTGATAAAAAAAGGGCTTTAAGAATTCTATGTTTTTTTATTGGAATCATAAAATCACCATGCTATTTTGTGTTCCTAACAACTAATTTATTTGAATAGGATGTAAAACGTCAGTCTTTAAAGTAATCACCCATACATTAGTACATACGTTATAACATGTATAATAATATAGAACAACTAAATTATAACACAAAATACTTATATTGAACTATTTGAGATTGTTTGAATAGACATTTATGGGATTAAGTTGAAGTCGGCCCCACCCTTTCATACACCTCATAACCAACGTGCTCCAAAATCATGGTTATATTTTTTACCTGCTCGTAATCTAAGTCCTGATAGGTTGGGTTCTGGTTGAAATGTTCGGTAACAGGCACCAATTCATCCCAGGATACCAGACATGCATGGCGTTTGTTTTTTAGGTCCTTGGCCTTCTTTGATTCTCCTGTTTGGCTTAGGGGCCAGGTGGTCCAGCCGGAGGCATAGTGGAAAGCATTCCAGCGGAGGTGCTCCTGCCTTGCAAGGTTATCCAGTCTTTCCCCGACGAGATAATCGGCGAGATTTACCCTTTTTACGGCTGAAGCAGCATCCCTAGTAGAAGCTTCAAATTCAGCCTCTCTCATTTCTTTTATATTTTCTAATTTAATATCCTCCTCAGTTCCGTTTTCACCCTCACTGGCTCTGTCTATCCCCTTCTCAACCATTTTCAGCCCCAAAAGCCTGAGCTTGGTGGCAATGTTGGAGGAGGCAGAGCGGTTGGATTCTTTGGTGAAGGCATCCAGGCTTCCCCAATTGTCGGCAGGCTCCATATGATAGATGCTGTTAAAAAGAGCGTTCATTTTCCGCGCCATGCGATCCATGCTTTCATTGATAATGATGCTTTCGGTGAAAATATCGGAGCTTCGTCCAAAGAATCGAATATTGGGCAAAAGCTCGGATTTTTCTAAATGCTCAAATTCCTCCTGTTGTCTGATATGAACAGCAATAATGGGTTGTTTAAAGCATTGGCTGCGTTTGATAAGCCTTTGGATTTCAATGGCTGTTTCCATGTTTTTTGCGTCATCACCCAGTGCAACGGCAATATAGTTAATCGTCTGAATGTTTTTCTCAAGGACCTCATAAAAAGCTTCGCACCCTGGTTCCGCCTCAAAAGTCTCGATTTGGTAGTTACCCTTGAGCCCGGGATACTTGTTAAAGAGTAAACCCCTTTTTTGTGCCATTTTACTGTCGATAAGAATAGCCCGGTAGTCTCCCCCCATAAATTGGCCCAGATAGAGGCTCTTTCTGAGAATTTCAATACCGGTTGGTCCAAGACCGGCCAAAAACAATGTAAACCCCGAGCAAGCCTTTGCCAGGCTTGTATCCAAGGGTACAAAATCATGAATCGGATAGGCTTCAAAGAGCTGCCTTGCTGTCAAATCGGGAAGGTTGAAAACCTTAAGGTCATAATGGGTGTCATGTTCTTGGTTAAAGGCATCAAAGGTTTTCTCGACGCCCTCATCGGCAGTATTTATGTAGAAATGAAGCCTATCATCGCTCATATTAGCCTTCTGAGCTTCCTTGAGCAGCGTAAGGGCAGCACGCGCATTTTTGTTTTCATCATCCGACAAAGCGAATAGATGGACCTCATTATTTAATAATCGTCCGGGTATCTGCAGCTTTTTAAGGCTCGTAATGGTTTCCCAGCTATGATCCAATATGATTAAACGGTCTTCCCTAAGCTTCTGAATAAGATCACCGTCCTCCTCTCTGTCTTTCAAGTTCTCTATGACGATGAAACATCTCGACTTGCCATTTTTCTTCAAGCATTTAATGAGATTTTCAGTGGCTTCATTAAGCCCTAAGAAGATATAAACCTGCTTAGCACTTGCAAAAAATAATTTCATCCGGGACAGAAACTTCATGCCAATGAAAGAAAGAACGGTCATGACGGTAAGCATGACACCTAATGTATGAACCATGGTGATAGCCATAAGATAAAAACCATTGGACTTAAGGGCTTCATTGATGTCACCAAAATCGCTCTCCATGATAAAAATTCTGCACGTGCTATAAATGGCGCGAAGGGCAACCGTCGAAATCAAAAGCCCATCAGCTCCGGTATTTCCGTTTCCTTGAGAGCCCCACTGGACAATGCCATCAACTGGCATATAGCCAATCGTATAAAGAATAAGTCCTCCTATAACCGTAAGAACAGCAAGGGGAAACTTGAGCCTGTCGAATAGCTGACGGTATCTGGCCAAAATAAAGCAACATAAAAGAATAAGGATCACCGAGGTCAAAATGGACAGGGCTGATAACGGAAACAGCATGGTACACGTCCTTTCAAGCGACTATTTTTGTGAAGGCTAATTCATTTTAACATAAAATGGTTTAAAAGGACAAACCTTACGAAGACACCCCACATATCCACGACCTCATTCACGAAAGCTTTTCTGATATTTGCTTAGGGCCTTATCCCGCG
>JAEYPI010000277.1 GCA_023410885.1 Bacillota bacterium | reverse complement strand
ATGAAGAGTGCTTCATCCTCGCCTACAAGGCCTATATGGCCTATGTCAAGGCAGACGGTGAACCACTGGGGGTCAAGAGCGTCATAATACTCACTCATCTCTTCGGGAGAGGAGCACACACAGTGCACGATATATCCGCGTTTCCGGTCACGGTCCCACATGTTTTCAAGGGCGATTCTGACGCCCGCCGCCTTTGCAAAGGGCAAAAGCTCATTGTACATACAGAGATTCCGCTCTTTCTTGTCCTCGGCGTAATACACGGGGTGAATAATGATGTTTTTAACACCCAGCATGCCCGCTATTTCTATTGAGCGTTCCAGGCGGGGACGAATCTTTATGTTGTATTCCTCGTCGCCCACCCTGTATGACGGGAAGGGAGCGTGGGCCTGATTGAAGTACACTCCGCAGTCATCTGCGGCTTTTTTAACATCCTTTATGTAGGAAACATAGGAGTCGCCGAAAAGGTAATCGGCGTTATAGCCTCCGAACATGGTAAAGTCAAGGGCATCAAAGCCCGCCTGAGCGAGAAGCTTTACCGCACCGACATCTCCGAAATTATGGGCAGTGGTTTCGGTTTGTGTAGATAATATCATAGTCATTTTCCTTTCAGTGGTGTCCTCAATAAACACAAGCTGTACATCCTCAAACCCATCGTAAACCCCCAGGGTATTGATGCGCTCAGGTCTAACAAGGTATGTCAGATTTTCTGTATTCCCTCCTGGCTATTGTGGGAGCAACATTGCTAGGTTTATCATGTTTTTACGCCAACTCAAGGGCGATTTCCATCATCTGAGTAAAGGACTTTTCTCTTTCCTCCGATGTGGTTTCCTCATGGTTGACCAGAGAATCGGAAACAGTTAGAATGCAGAGGGCATTTACTCCCGCCTTGGCCGCATTCATATAAAGAGCGGCTGCTTCCATTTCGACAGCCAAGATCCCCATATCAGCCCATCTTTTCCACGCATCCTTATCGGCATTATAGAAAATATCCGAGGACAAAATGTTTCCCACCTTAACCTCTATATTTTTTTCTTCGGCAATGGAAACAGCTTTTTTTAGCAAGGACCAAGATGCTGTCGGTGCAAAGGTACCCGGCAGATTATATTGACTCGCATAATTTGAATTTGTAGAGGCGGCCATGCCAATGACCACATCCCTTACCTTGACGTGCTCTTGGTAGCTGCCACAGGACCCGACTCTGATGAGATTCTCCACCCCATAATTGTGAATCAGCTCAAAGGAATAAATGCCAATGGACGGCATACCCATACCTGTTCCCATGATCGAAATCTTCTTACCTTTATAAGCTCCGGTATAACCAAACATATTTCTGACCTTGTTAAACTGGATGACATCCGTCAGATATTTTTCTGCTATAAACTTTGCTCTTAAGGGATCTCCCGGCAAAAGTACGGTTTTTGCTATAATCCCGTCCTGATCAACCTCAATATGCGGTGTTTTATCCATGGTATCCTCTCCTTGCTTTTTTGTATGATCCATTCTAAAACTTGCACTATAGGGACTTCATCCTTTATAAGGATAACCCGAATGTCTTGTCAATACAACTTTAATTTATCCATTGACATCCCTCCCTGTTGTTCATAGTTGTTCATCATTGTTCATGTTTTCTTTTTTTCATTTTTGTCCATACTATATAAGGTTTGGCGCTATTTTTAACATGATGAGCAAGCTGTATAAAGGAGGAACGAAAACTGGCTCCCGCTATAGAAAATAAAAACCTTCCGGAAGGCTTAATCTTACAGTTCGGTATCGATATCGGCTCAACAACGGTTAAGATCGCTGTGACGGACGAGGATGACAACCTACTTTATCATAATTACCGCAGACATTACTCAGATCTTTGGAAGACCCTTGAAGCCCTTTTAGAGGAACTCGACAGCATGTATGAGCATGCGCGCTTTAAATTGGCTGTTACCGGGTCGGGCGGTCTTGCCATTTCTGAAAAGCTGAATTTACCCTTTGTCCAGGAGGTCATTGCCGGTAGTAAGGCGATCGAGCGATATATTCCGGATGTCAATGTCATCATTGAACTGGGTGGAGAAGATGCTAAAATAACCTTTTTCGATAATGGCGTAGACCAGAGAATGAATGGCATTTGTGCCGGAGGAACCGGTGCCTTTATTGATCAGATGGCATCCTTATTAAATACCGATGCCTTAGGCTTGGACAAGCTTGCTGAAAATCACCATATCATTTACCCCATAGCCGCCCGATGCGGGGTCTTTGCTAAAACAGACATTCAGCCTTTGTTAAATGAAGGAGCCCGGAAAGAGGATATCGCCGCATCAATCTTCCAGGCCGTCGTAAATCAGACTATTGCCGGGTTGGCCTGTGGTAAAAAAATAAAAGGAAAAGTCGGATTTCTGGGTGGCCCCTTACATTTTCTTCCCCAGCTGCGGCTGAGATTTCAAGAAACCCTTATGTTAAAAGACCATGAAATGATCGTACCGGAGCAGGGGCAAGTCTATGTGGCCATGGGAGCCGCGCTGGTTTCCAAAAGCCAGAACCACAAAGCACTTTCTATACCGGAAATGCTTGAAAAGGTGAGGTCGGATAAAAAAAGCTTCATGTTTGAAACAGCCCGGCTTGACCCCCTATTCCGAAACGAAGAAGAATATCATGGTTTTCTGGATAGACATACCGGCCATAAAGTCAAGCGAAACAGTCTGGATCACTATAAAGGCAAATGCTTTATTGGCTTTGACATGGGTTCAACCACCAGTAAATGCGTTTTAATCGACCAAGACGGCAATCTGCTTTTTTCCTTATATGCAGGCAACGAGGGGAGTCCCCTTTTTTCTGCATCCAAAATGCTTCGGGAAGTCTATTCCCGACTGCCCCAAGGCAGTGAAATTGCCTACAGTGCCGTCACAGGTTATGGCGAGCATCTCATAAAAGCTGCTTTCTCCTGTGATCTTGGGGAAGTCGAGACCATTGCCCATTATACGGCCGCAAAATATTTTCTACCCGATGTGGATTTGATTCTGGATATCGGTGGGCAGGACATGAAATGCCTTAAAATAAACCAAGGTGTCATTGACAATGTCCTATTGAATGAGGCCTGTTCTTCTGGTTGCGGTTCATTTATTGAAACCTTTGCCAAGTCTTTGAATATGACTGTTGAAGCCTTTTCTCAGGAGGGGATAAAATCCCCGGCACCCGTCGACCTGGGCTCGCGGTGTACGGTTTTTATGAATTCCAAGGTCAAGCAGGCCCAGAAAGAAGGGGTATCCCTTGGGGATATCTCTGCAGGGCTATGTTATTCGGTCATTAAGAATGCGCTTTACAAAGTCATTAAAGTCAAAACGCCTTCTGAATTAGGTAATAAAATCATGGTTCAAGGCGGAACCTTCCTTAATGATGCCATTCTCCGCTGCTTTGAAATGATCACGGACAAAGAAGTAGTCAGACCGGATATTGCCGGACTTATGGGTGCTTTTGGCGCAGCCCTGCTGGCGAAAGAAGCCTGGCATGAAGGGGAGAAGACCACACTGATCAGTGCCGAGCAACTGGATGCATTTTCTTGTGAAACAACGATCACACGATGCAAAAAGTGTACTAATCATTGCCTTTTGACTCTCAATGTCTTTGGTAACGGACAAAAGCTCATAACCGGAAATCGCTGTGAAAAAGGAATGGGCCTTGACAGCTCTGCTGAGGTCCCGAATCTTTATGAATACAAAACCAACAGACTGTTCAACTATCAGCCTTTGGAAAAGGAAAAGGCGCTCCGGGGCATCATTGGAATTCCAAGGATTCTTAACATGTATGAGAACTACCCCTTCTGGTTTACCTTTTTTACTACTCTGGGATTTCGGGTCGAGCTCTCCCCCACCTCCACACGAAAAATTTATGAGATGGGCATGGATACTATCTCTTCGGACACGGCCTGCTACCCTGCGAAATTGGTGCACGGTCATATTGTGGCCTTGGTCAATCAGAATATAAAACATATTTTTTATCCCTGCGTGCCTAAAGAAAGATCGGAATTTCAAAATGCCGATAACTGCTATAATTGTCCCATTGTGACAGCCTATGCTGAAGTCATCAAAGCTAATATGGATTTGCTCCAGGAAAATGGGGTGCGATTTCATCATCCCTTTCTCCCTTATGACAATAAAAAGAGGCTTACACAAAGGCTTTTTGAAGAATTTAAGGCGTTTGGTATTACTTTTAAAGAAGTCACCTTTGCTGTAAAAGAAGCCTGGAATGAAGATATCAAGTTTAAGGAGGATATCCGGAGAAAAGGAGAAGAAGTACTGGAAGAGCTAAAAGTAACAGGAAGCCGGGGAATTGTTTTATCGGGCAGGCCCTACCATTTGGACCCTGAAGTGAACCACGGTATACCCAAAATTTTGACCTCTCTTGGGCTGGCGGTGCTTACCGAGGACTCGGTTTCACATTTGGGTAAGGTCGAGCGGCCTTTAAGGGTTCTCGACCAATGGATGTATCATTCCCGGCTTTACGAGGCGGCAGATTTTGTATCAGGACAGGACAACCTTGAGCTTGTTCAGTTGAATTCATTTGGCTGCGGCCCCGATTCCATTGCCTCCGAACAGGCCCAGGAAATTTTGAAAAAGACCGGCAAGATCTATACCCTGCTTAAAATTGACGAAGTCAGTAATCTAGGTGCCGTCAAAATCCGGTTGCGATCCCTTAAGGCTGCAATGGAGGCAAGGACGAGTATTGTAAACGGTGGGACCATCAAGGTCCGGGCTTCCGTCAGTCCTGTTTTCACAAAAGAGATGAAAAAGCGGTATACCATACTTGCTCCGCAAATGGCTCCCATCCATTTTGAGCTTGTCTCGGAGGCCGTTCGGTCCGAAGGATATCATTTTGAGGTTCTATCTACAGTCGAAAAGGCAGATATTGAAGAAGGATTAAAATATGTGAACAATGATTCCTGCTATCCCTCCATTATCATTATCGGACAAATTATAAGAGCCTTGCAATCAGGTAAATATGACACTGATCAAACAGCCATAATCATGGCTCAGACAGGGGGGCCCTGCAGAGCCAGCAATTATATGGCCCTCTTGAAAAAAGCGCTGCAGGATACGGGATTTCAGAATATCCCTGTTATTTCTTTAAACGTATCCGGTCTTGGGACAAATCCCGGATTTAAACTGACCCTGTCCCTGGTTAAAAAGGCCCTTATGGCCATAATCTATGGTGATCTGCTCATGAAGGTCCTCTTCCGGACACGTCCCTATGAAATAGAGCCCGGAATATCCAATCAGCTCTTTAAAGAGTGGATGGAAAAATGCAAGAGGGATCTGCCCCATGCTGATCGCAAGATTTTCCGCGAAAACCTGAAAGGGATTGTGGAGGATTTTGAACGGGTGGCTATCACGGATGTGACAAAACCCCGGGTAGGCTTAGTCGGCGAAATCCTGGTCAAATATCATCCGACAGCCAATAACAATATGGTTGCATTCATAGAAGAAGCGGGAGGCGAGATGGTTGTGCCCGATTTAGCGGATTTTTTTCTTTATTGTGCTTTTGGCAGAGAAATGAACCATAGATATCTTGCCGGCGGCAATAAGCAAAGGGCACTTGGGAATCTTTTTATTCATGCAGTGGAGACCTATCGGGACGATATGCGTGTCGCACTTTGTAAAAGCAAGCGGTTTAAAGCTCCTGAATCCATTTATGAAATGGCTGAAAAGGTCAAGCCCTTTCTCTCGCTCTGTAATCATACAGGAGAAGGCTGGCTTCTTACGGCTGAGATGGTGGAATTAATCGAAGAAGGCGCCCATAATATCATCTGCATGCAGCCCTTCGCCTGCCTGCCCAATCATATTACCGGGAAAGGCATGATTAAAACACTTAAGGATAGATACCCCCAGACCAATATCGTAGCGGTGGATTATGATCCGGGTGCCAGCGAAGTCAATCAAATTAACCGTATTAAGCTGATGTTGGAAAGAGCCAGGGTCTGAATTGACAACCCTCCCCATTATTTTTCGAATGGCCGACGATGAATAGAAAAAGAACGAAACGAAACACTATCTTTATAAATAGGATTGCATAATCTTTGGCAAGCATCCATAAAGGAGAACCCTCATGCCGGAAAAAGAGACGAAATCAAAAGCCTTATCCGCTCATTGCGCCTATAATCTCGCCAATGTAGAAAAAACCGCCCCCCAGTTCATAGCCATCACCCCACGCTGGCTCACGAGGTTTTTGGATTGGAAACCACTGGACTCGGGTATTTTCCGCTTAAACACGGTCAAAGATGGTGAAAAGCTTCTTGATGTGCTTTGTTCCCAAAAAAACGATGATGACATCCCCGAGGGCTTTATCGATTATGAGCCCAACCCCAGGGAATATATTCTGACCTCGGTTTCATCCATTATCAAAATTGAAACACGGGTTTCCGATATCTATAGCAAGCCCTATGATCAGATCAGGGAACAGCTTAGGCTGGGTATGGAGAGTATCAAGGAAAAGCAGGAAAGCTTAATTGTAAACAGCGCCGATTACGGCTTATTAAATAATATTGCGGACTCTCAGAGGATCCAATCCTCCTCCGGTCATCCGGCTCCTGATGATTTGGACGCACTCATCACTAAAGTCTGGAAGGAGCCCTCCTTCTTTCTGGCTCATCCTGCCGCTATTGCTGCATTTGGCCGGGAATGTACCAAACGGGGCGTACCGCCTGTGGCCGTTAATTTATACGGGTCCCCATTCTTAACCTGGAGGGGTATTCCCCTTGTGCCGTGCGACAAGCTTCTTGTAGACGGTATGAAAAAGCCCGAGGGCAATAAAGGGAAAACAAACATCCTCCTTATCCGGACCGGTGAACGAAAGCAGGGTGTAATCGGCCTTTATCAGGCCGGGCTTCCCGGAGAACAATCAAAAGGACTGTCCGTTCGGTTTATGGGAATAGATAACCAAGGGATAGGCAACTATTTGCTTTCAATATATTGCTCTTGCGCCATTCTAACGGAAGACGCCATTGCCGTCCTTGAAGATGTAGAAATTGGTAACGATCATGACGATAAGTAATGTTGAACCGGCTTCCGAGGAGACCTTTAAGGCCATCACCGATTGGAGCACCATTGACTGCCCTCCACTGGTTGATTTCATTCGGTCAATGGCTTATGAATTCTTTCCAGAGTTCACTACTCATGAAGCAGCGTTAATTGATCCTTCTGAGACTTGTCCATGTGCCCAGGACAAATTGGATGATCCTTTGTTTTGCCATGAAAAAAACAATATGGAGGCTCACACCGACTCTAAAACGGGGAATAACGTTCCTGTTATAGAGGGGAAAGTGCCGGAAGATAAGTTTGAATTCTCCCCCATTTCAGACTTTGGCGGTCTGTCCAATGGGATTTTAGCCCCCCTTTCTATCCCCTGCTATACACCGGCTCCCTTCGATGTTTACACCATCAGAAAGGACTTTCCCATTTTGAACGAAAAAATAAATGGAAAAAGTCTCGCTTGGTTGGATAACGCAGCCACAACTCAGAAGCCCAGACAGGTGATCCAACGCCTTACCTATTTCTATGAGCATGAGAATTCCAATGTCCATCGGGCTGCCCATACTCTTGCCGCACGAACAACCGATGCCTATGAAGGTGCTCGAAGCAAAATTTCATCCTTTATAAACGCTGCCTGTTCCGACGAAATTGTCTTTGTCCGAGGTACGACCGAGGGGATTAACCTGGTGGCACAAACCTACGGTCTGCAAAATCTCGAAAAGGACGATGAGATCATCATCTCATTACTGGAGCATCATGCCAATATTGTCCCCTGGCAAATGGTCTGCAAGCAAACCGGCGCCCGATTGAAGGCCATACCGGTAGATGATGGGGGTCAGGTAATACTGGCTGAATACGAAAAGCTTTTAAATGAAAAGACCAAGATGGTTGCCTTTACTCATGTTTCAAACGCTTTGGGTACCATTACACCGGCCGAGGAAATGATCCATATGGCTCACCGCCATGGTGCCAAGGTTTTAGTGGACGGTGCGCAAGCCATTGCTCATTTATGTGTTGATGTAAAGGCTCTGGATTGCGATTTTTATGTTTTTTCAGGCCATAAGATTTTTGGTCCTACAGGCATTGGTGTGCTATATGGCAAATCCGATTTACTTGAGGCTATGCCACCCTATCAAGGGGGCGGAAACATGATTTCGGATGTTACAATTAAAAATAGCGTCTACAAATCCCCACCC
>JAEYPI010000173.1 GCA_023410885.1 Bacillota bacterium | reverse complement strand
TATGGGTAGTGTTACGGGGAGTGCAACTGTTGATTATGGTACAGAAGTTACTTTAACTGCAGTTCCTGAAAAGGGATACAGGTTCGTTCAATGGGATGATGAAAATACAATTAACCCTAGAACTATTACAAACATAACATCAGACATTAGTCGTAAGGCTATATTTGAAGCTATACCTCAATTTACCATTACCACCGACACAACCGGTTCAGGATTTGGAACAGTTTCTATAACAGCATCGTCTGAGGATACTGTTTCCGAGGGCAAATATTATCAAGGCGCAAAGGTGACGATTGAAGCTGAGCCTGATGCCTACAGCTACTTTGCTGGTTGGCAAGAAAATTCTGAGATCTCTAATCCCTATGAAATAGGATCGCTCAATGAAGATATCTCCATAACTGCGATATTCGAAGAGAAGCCTGAGCGTTGGTTAGAGGTTGCTTTCGATAAAGCTTCCTCTAACCCGGGGGTTGAAAATGCGTGGACTGTAACCAATACCGGCGAGGCAGAGCTTGCCTTTGAATGGTCCCTCAATGGTGCTGAGGGCGTAGCCCATAACCCCCTCGCAACTGGTGCAAGTATTACAATAAAAACCCCGGTTGAACAGAATCCTGACGAATTTGAAATTCGCTGGGAAACCTATACGGAAGACTTTATGTCCAGAAGAGCCACAGCAAAGATGTTTGCTTTCATCGAAGTGTATGTTGAAAACGGAAATGTTAAGGATCATGCAGGAAGAACCCTCAATGGAGTAGTAGCAGGCTCCCCTATACGGACTTATTATTTCGAGGGCACAACGGTTAACCTAACAGCGGTTGCCAACTCAGGATATCGGTTTGTTAACGGAAGCTGGACCGTTTCCCCGGAAGAAGATATACAAGTCACTGAGTCAGGTTCAAGCGCCTCAATCTATATTGAGGAATTCTCAGTAATGCCCACTTTGGCCAGGGTAGCCCCTTCGACTCTCTTAAGCGACGAGGGGGGACATCCGGCGTGGATCGAGGGCATCTATGTTGAGGCTGCCTTTGAATTAATCCCTATTGCTCCGACAGATCCCCCTTCTTCACCCAGCTATACCTATTACACACTGAATATTGGGGTTGAGGGTCCTGGCAGTGTATTGCCCCTCACAAGCAGCCATGTGAGTGGTACAATGGTTATGATGGCACCAAAAGCTAATGATGGTGCGCAATTTGTAGGATGGTTCGGGGCTAATGGAACGGAAGTCAATAGCAGCAATGGCATTCTCATGAATGGCAACAAATCCGTCATTGCACGCTTTGAAGCGATTTCCCCTGAAGTGGTAGTAGATGATGAAGAAATACCTCAGAGCGGTGATACAACAACACCGGAGAACGGTGACACTGCCACACCGGAGGGTGAAGACTTAGAAGAAGAAGTGGTGCTCGACGAGAACGTTCCTCAGGGTGGTGCTGAGCTTCCAAGGACGGGTGGACTCCCTGTTGAGCTTATGTTTGGTGCGGGATTTGCGCTTACCACTGGCGGATTACTATTGAGAAAAAAGCAGGAAAAGAAAAAATAATCCAATGATCATAGAAGGGGACTGATGAGCTGATCGCTTATCAGTCTCTTTTTCGTATATGCGGGATGGATATATGCCTTAACCTTATTAAGCTTTGTCTTGTGAGGCATTGCCAGATTGTTCAGAAGCTTTTGCGATAGGACGCTAGAAAAAGAGAGACCAATGATTTTAATCCGATGCTATTAAAAGTGGGAAATATTTGTATTTAGATTGAAGCCACTTTGCTTTAATAAACGTAAAACCTCACCATCATAAGGTTTTCACGAATTTAAAATTTAATTATAGCCAGCTTGACAATTTAAAAGCTCCAGTGATAAAATAGTTGAGCGTGCGAACATCTGAGTTTGCATGTCTTTGTGTTGTCAAATAAGCATAACACAAGCCTTGGAGGATTAAAAGTGTTAGAGTTGCTGAAAAAAAAAGAGAAGGTCGTAGGCATTAAACAAACCAGAAAAGCGGCGGAGCAAGAAATGCTTGAAGCCGTATTTATCGCCTATGATGCCGATCAGAGAATAGTAGGGCAGCTTAAACAACTTTGCGAAGAAAAGCAGATCGCTATTTATACCACCGAGTCTATGAAGCAGCTCGGTAAGGCAACCGGTATTGATGTGGGTGCTGCCATTGTAGGTATTATAAAATCCTAGTGATTAACGTTTTGCGTTAATTTATAGAATGAATGAATGAATGAGGAGGTGAATCGCAGAATGCCAACCTTTAACCAGTTGGTCAGAAAGAGCAGAGAAAAGGTTTTGTACAAATCTAATTCTCCTGCACTTCAAACAGGTATGAATTCCCTGAAGAAGAGACCTATCGACTTAAGCTCTCCCCAGAAGAGAGGAACTTGCACAGTGGTTAAGACAACCACACCTAAGAAGCCAAATTCCGCTCTCCGTAAAGTAGCGAGAGTCCGCTTGTCTAACGGTGTTGAAGTTACCGCTTACATTCCTGGTATCGGCCACAATCTGCAAGAGCACAGTGTTGTTCTTATCAGAGGCGGTCGTGTTAAGGATCTCCCTGGTGTAAGATACCACATTATCCGTGGTACATTGGACACCGCAGGTGTTGCAAATCGTAAGCAAAGCCGTTCCAAGTATGGCGCCAAGCGCGCTAAGAAAAAGTAAGGTTTTCACTTTAGAGAATCTACTGTTTCATTAACCAAAACTTAACAGGACGAATCGACGTGCTAGACGTTGTTATCATAGAGATTTTAACGTTTTGCGCTGACGAGCCCGATGGAATTGGGCCGAGTACCTGTGATACCGGGCAATATGCCCGTAGTTATCATGCAAAGGAGGGAAGAATAGTGCCAAGAAGAGGACATGTACCTAAGAGAGACGTACTTGCCGATCCCATATATAATGATAAGACTGTTTCCAGACTTATCAACAGTGTTATGCTGGACGGTAAGAAGGGCGTTTCACAAAGAATTGTTTATGACGCTTTCGATATCATAAAGGAGAAGACCGGAAAGAATCCCCTTGAGGTTTTTGAACTCGCCATGAACAACATTATGCCCGTACTTGAAGTTAAGGCAAGAAGAGTGGGCGGTGCTACCTATCAGGTTCCTATGGAAGTAAGACCTGAAAGAAGGCAGGCTTTAGGTCTCCGTTGGCTGACAGGCTATGCGAAGAAGAGAAGCGAGCGCACCATGAAGGAAAGACTTGCCGGTGAAATTATGGATGCAACTAACAACCTTGGTAGTGCCGTCAAGAAAAAGGAAGACACCCACAAGATGGCAGAAGCTAACAAGGCCTTTTCACACTACAGGTGGTAATATTAATCGCAGCAAACATTGCAGCATTACATCGAAAGGAGGGTATCGATGCCCAGAGAATTCACCCTGGAGAATACAAGAAACATCGGTATTATGGCACACATCGACGCAGGTAAAACAACCACCACTGAGAGAATTTTGTTCTATACTGGTCGTACACACAAGATTGGCGAAACCCACGAAGGTTCAGCTACCATGGACTGGATGGAGCAGGAGCAGGAAAGAGGTATTACCATTACCTCTGCAGCTACCACTGCTCAGTGGAAGCATTGCCGAGTAAATATAATAGACACGCCTGGACATGTTGACTTCACAGTTGAAGTTGAGCGTTCCCTTCGTGTTCTTGACGGTTCAGTAACACTCTTTTGTGCAAAGGGTGGGGTTGAGCCCCAGTCTGAAACCGTTTGGAGACAAGCAGATAAGTATGGCGTTCCGCGTATTGCCTATGTTAATAAGATGGACATTATGGGAGCAGACTTTTTCCGCTGTGTTCAGATGATGAAGGACAGACTGCATGCCAATGCAGTTCCGATCCAGCTACCCATCGGTAAGGAAGATCATTTTACAGGTATCATTGACCTTGTAAAAATGAAGGCTGAGGTATACAAGGATGATCTTGGCAAAGTCATTGAAGAAGAAGATATTCCTGAGGATCTGAAGGATCTCGCGGAAGAGTATCGCTTCAAGATGGTTGAAGCTGTTGCCGAGCTGGATGAAGAGCTTCTCAGCAAGTACCTTGGTGGTGAAGAGCTTTCTATTGACGAGCTTAAAACCGGTATTAGAAATGCCACCATCGCCAATTTAATCGTTCCCGTGACCTGTGGTTCGTCATACAGAAACAAAGGCGTACAAATGCTTTTGGACTGCGTAGTGGACTACATGCCGTCACCCCTTGATATTCCTGACATTAAAGGCGTTTCAGTTGATTCTGATGAGGAAGATACAAGACCTACTTCTGATTCAGCTCCATTTGCAGCGCTGGCCTTCAAGATCATGACCGATCCTTTTGTGGGTCGTCTCTCATTCTTCCGTGTTTACTCCGGAACACTGAACTCCGGTTCCTATGTTCTGAACTCTACCAAAAATAAACGCGAGAGAATTGGCCGTATTCTGCAGATGCATGCCAATGATCGTAAGGATATCGACATGGTTTACGCAGGTGATATTGCCGCCGCTGTGGGTCTAAAGAATACCACTACCGGTGATACCCTCTGTGATGAGAACCATCCTATCATCCTTGAATCCATGGAATTCCCAGAGCCCGTTATCGACGTTGCTATTGAGCCTAAAACAAAGGCCGGTCAGGAAAAAATGGGTGTCGCGCTTCAGAAGCTTGCTGAAGAAGACCCCACCTTCCGAGTTAAGACCGATCAGGAAACCGGGCAGACCATTATCGCCGGTATGGGTGAGCTTCACCTTGAAATTATCGTTGATCGTATGTTAAGAGAATTTAAGGTTGAAGCCAATGTGGGTAAGCCCCAGGTTTCTTATAAGGAAACCATTCGTAAAGCTGTTAAAGCAGAAGGTAAATTCGTGCGTCAGTCCGGCGGTAAAGGTCAGTATGGCCACTGCGTGATTGAGGTTGAGCCTCTGGAAGCTGGTAAGGGCTACGAGTTCGTAAACAAGATCGTGGGCGGTGTTGTTCCTAAGGAATATATTCCTGCTATCGACAACGGTATTCGTGATGCCATGAACAGCGGTATTATTGCAGGCTATCAGGTGCTTGATGTCAAGGTAACCTTGGTTGATGGTTCCTACCACGAAGTTGACTCTTCTGAAATGGCCTTTAAGATTGCAGGTTCCATGGCCTTTAAGGAAGCAATGAGAAAAGCAGATCCTGTGCTTCTTGAGCCTATCATGAAAGTTGACGTCACAACCCCTGATGACTACATGGGCGATGTTATGGGCGACCTTAACTCCCGTCGTGGCCGCATCGAGGGTATGGATGCTATTTCAGGCGCACAGAATATTCATGCACATGTTCCGCTTTCTGAGATGTTTGGCTACGCAACAGACCTTCGTTCCAGTACACAGGGACGTGCGGTTTATGCCATGTCACCATCCCATTATGAAGCAGTTCCTAAGAGTGTTCAGGAGCAGATTGCCGAAGGCAGAAAGCCAAAGGCATAAACCCTTACAGCCAAGGCATGTGAAGGAATTTACTGAGTATGACTCTATTGCTTTAATTAATTAATAATTGTATAATTTTGAATCATCAGTGATTCAAATGAAGGAGGTTTATTCGAAATGGCAAAAGCTAAATTTGAACGTAACAAGCCCCACGTAAACATTGGTACAATCGGTCACGTTGACCATGGTAAGACTTCTCTTACCGCTGCAATCACAAAGGTTCTTGCTCTGGCTGATACCAGCATCGTAGTAAAAGCATACGATCAAATCGACTCTGCTCCCGAGGAGAAGGCAAGAGGTATTACCATTAATACCGCTCACGTTGAGTATGAGACAAAGAATCGTCACTATGCTCACGTTGACTGCCCTGGCCATGCTGACTATGTTAAGAACATGATCACTGGTGCAGCTCAGATGGACGGTGCTATCCTTGTTGTTTCCGCAGCTGATGGCCCCATGCCTCAGACTCGTGAACACATCCTTCTTTCCCGTCAGGTTGGCGCTCCTAGCATTGTTGTATTCTTGAACAAGTGCGACATGGTAGACGACGACGAACTCATCGAGCTCGTTGAAATGGAACTCAGAGAGCTCCTCAGCCAGTATGAATTCCCTGGTGATGATACTCCTTTCATTAGAGGATCTGCACTGGATGTTCTTGAATGCGACTCAAAGGATCAAAACCATCCTAAGTATGCTTGTATTCTTGAGCTCATGAATGCTGTTGACGAGTATATTCCTACTCCTGCTCGTCCTACCGATCTGCCTTTCTTGATGCCTGTTGAGGACGTCTTCACCATCACTGGTCGTGGTACTGTTGCTACAGGTAGAGTTGAAAGAGGTATGATTAAGGTTGGCGAAGAAGTTGAAATCGTTGGTTTGATGGATGCTCCCAGAAAGACCACCGTTACCGGCGTTGAAATGTTCCGTAAGCTCCTTGATCAAGCTGTTGCTGGTGATAACATCGGCGCTCTTCTTCGTGGTGTTCAGAGATCTGACATCGAAAGAGGACAGGTTCTTGCTAAGCCCGGTTCCATTACTCCTCACACCAAGTTCACCGCTCAGGTTTACGTTTTGACTGCTGCAGAAGGTGGCCGTTCAAAGCCCTTCTTCTCCGGTTACAGACCTCAGTTCTATTTCAGAACTACAGACGTTACCGGCAACATCAAGCTTCCTGATGGCGTTGAAATGTGTATGCCTGGCGACCACGTTACCATGGAGATCGAGTTGATTACTCCTATCGCTATGGAAAAGGGTCTCAGACTTGCTATTCGTGAAGGTGGCAGAACCGTTGGTTCCGGCGCTGTTGTTGATGTTCTTAAATAATAAAGACTAGTATCTTATAAAAAGGACTTCCGTAAGGAGGTCCTTTTTTTGCACTTTTTTAGTCATGAGGTATTAATCAATGCTATTCAGTTTTTATGATCTGATAAAAGCTTTTTATGGTTTCGGTATGATGGGTGAAAAAGCGGGTAAATAGAGTACAAGATCATTGGGAGCAATTCCCGACTTTCAATAAAATGCTCTAGGTAAGTAACCACGAAAGCAAACGAAATCCAATTATAAGCGCTATCCTACGTGAGATACCATAAGAGTTAGTATATAGAAAAAATAACTGATAATGAAAAATGGTAAAAGAAACATTTGAAAAGGCCAGTTTACGCCCGTATAATAATACTTGCCGTTAACACTAGAGGCCTTACGGGTATGAAAGGATGATAAACATGCCAAAGACCATAAAGGGTGCAACAAAATGTAATATGCCAATGCTTCCTCTTAGGGGCATTGTGATTTACCCCCATATGATTCTCCATTTTGATGTGGGGCGCATAAAATCAATTAAAGCAATAGAAGAGGCTATGCTTAAAGAGCAGACGATCTTCCTGGTCGCACAGAAGGATCCGAATACTGAGGATCCTGCGATTGATGAGATTAATGTTTTTGGAACTGTTGCAAGGATTAAACAGCTTTTAAGATTGCCCGGTGATACCATTCGTGTACTTGTGGAGGGTATTGAGAGAGCTAAGGTCATTAATGTGACACAGGATGACCCGTACTATATGGCGGATATTATAAGTCTCAAGGATACGTCTCTTCAAAGTGGTAAGACTGATATCCAAGCTCTTGCACGGCAGGTCATCGATCATTTTGAGAAGTATGCCAAGCTTTCGGGTAAAATTTCACCCGATGCAACGCTCTCCATAACCAATATTGATGATCTCACCCGTTTACCGGATGTTATTGCCTCAAACCTTGGAATTTCTCTTGATTTAAAGCAGGCTATTCTTGAAGAGCTTTCGCCTAAAAAGCGTTTGAAGAAGCTTCTTGATATCCTGGCCAATGAAAATGAAATCCTTGAAATTGAGAAAAACATTACAAATAAGGTGCGCCAGCAGATCGATAAGAATCAGAAGGAATACTATTTGCGTGAGCAAATGAAAGCCATACAGAAGGAGCTAGGTGATTCTGCTGACATGGCATCAGAGGTTGAGGAATACCGTGAAAAGATAAATGCAACCGATCTTCCAGAAGATGCAAAGAAAAAAGCGCTAAAAGAACTCGACAGATTATCCCGTATGCACTCCTCTAATGCTGAAAGCGGCGTTATCCGAACCTATTTGGATATTATTCTGGAGCTTCCCTGGAATAAGAAAACGGAAGAGAGAGTGGATATTTATCACGCAGCTGAAATCTTGGATCGTGATCACTATGGTCTCGAGAAGGTTAAAGAGAGAATTTTGGAGTACCTGGCTGTAAGAAAGATGAAAAATGCCCTTCAGGGCCCTATTATTTGCTTGGCGGGACCTCCTGGTGTAGGAAAGACCTCCATTGCTAAATCTATCGCTGAAGCCCTTAACCGAAACTATGTCAGAATGTCGTTAGGCGGTGTTCGCGATGAGGCCGAAATAAGAGGTCACAGAAGGACCTATATAGGTGCTATGCCGGGACGTATCATCAACGCCTTAAAGCAAGCGGGTTCAGCCAATCCTTTGATTTTGCTTGACGAGATTGACAAGATGTCTGCTGATTACAAGGGCGATCCGGCCTCTGCCATGCTTGAGGTTCTGGATGGCGAACAGAATAAGGACTTCAGGGACCATTACCTGGAACTGCCCTTTGATTTGTCCGACGTTATGTTCCTTACAACAGCGAATTATAAGGGTGCCATACCCGGACCGCTCCTTGATCGTATGGAGATTATCGATATCTCTGGCTATACAGAGGATGAGAAGGCTAATATTGCAATGCGTTATTTGGTGCCAAAGCAGTTAGTGGCGCATGGTGTCGAGCCTTCGTTAGTACGATTTGAGGAATCGGCTGTTCGCGAGATCATTGTTCATTATACTCGTGAAGCGGGAGTAAGAACCCTTGAACGCGAAATTGCCACCGTTATCCGAAAGGCAGCCAAGCAGCTTGTAACCGGTGAGAAAAAGAAGGTGCGTGTTACCAAGAACACCATCAAGGGTTATCTGGGTGCAAGGAAGTATCTTTATGACACTACTAATGAGGCCGATGAGATTGGTATTGTCAGGGGTCTGGCTTGGACACCTGTTGGAGGCGATACCATGCCCATTGAGGTCAACCTCATGCCGGGAGAAGGCTCTTTAGAGCTGACAGGCCAATTGGGAGATGTTATGAAAGAATCGGCGCGTATTGCCAGAAGCTATATCCGTTCAGTTGCAGTTGAGTACGGAATAGCTGCGGATTTCCATAAGAAATTCGACATGCATATACATGTGCCCGAGGGTGCTATCCCCAAGGATGGTCCTTCTGCCGGTATTACACTGGCAACAGCTATGATCTCCGCCCTTTCCCAAATTCCTGCGAGGAAGAATATTGCCATGACTGGCGAAATTACGCTGCGTGGTAAGGTTCTGCCTATCGGAGGTCTAAAGGAGAAGGTGCTTGCAGCCCATCGCGCCGGTGTAGATACCGTATTGATTCCTATGGAGAATAAGAAGGACATTGAGGATATTCCTGAGAATGTCAGGAAGGTGGTTCGTCTTATTCCTGTAGCCCATATGGATGATGTGATCAAATATGCGCTAGTTAAAAAGCCTTCCGGCTCAAAGGCGACCTATTCAAAGGAAAGCGTTGTCCTGGACCAGGCAGCCGAAGAGGCCGCAGTTACAATTGAACATTAACCTTAGCTAACCTTGGTTTTGCTAAGCAAGAGAATATGTTATAATAAAAGCAGGCTTTATGCCTGCTTTTATTTTATTACGGGTCGAGGCTTGTGGAGCATTCCCTCAGGAACGCACCTCTATTTACGGGTGAGGCTTGTGGAGCATTCCCTCAGGAACGCACCTCTATTTACGGGTAGAGGCTTGGAGCTAAGCACGACTGACTTGAATTTAACGCTTTATCAATAAGTGGAGGCAATATGCTTTACGTTAAAAACGCTAAAATTCTCACTATGACAGGTACCGATTATGAATCAGGTTTCATTTGCTGTAAGGACGGCAAGATTACGGCAATTGGAGATATGGCTTTTATGCCAGAGGTAGCGGGCTCCGATACGCTTGTTGATGCTAAAGGAATGGTTCTCATTCCCGGTTTGGTGGATAGCCATAGCCATATCGGATTGATCGAGGATTCCGTTGGCTTTGAGGGTGATGATATCAATGAAATGACTGATCCCATAACGCCGCACCTAAGGGCTATTGATGGTGTTTACCATGCGGATAGAGCTTTTGAGGAAGCACGTCAGAACGGTGTTACCACTGTAGTTACAGGCCCCGGAAGCGCAAATGTCATCGGAGGTCAATTTGCTGCGCTCAAGACCTATGGGCGAACCGTTGATGAAATGATTGTAAAAGCGCCATGTGCCATGAAGATCGCCTTCGGTGAAAACCCCAAGACCGTCTATCATGAAAAGCACCAAACACCTACGACTCGTATGGCAACAGCAGCCGTTCTTAGAGAGCAGCTTTTTAAAGCCAGGGAGTATCTGGAGGCCCTTGATGACTATGAGAATGACAAAGAAGAAAATGAAAAGCCCGAATTTGATATGAAGCTTAATGCGCTGATTCCGGTGATCAAGGGAGAGCTTGTAGTCAAAGCCCATGCCCATCGAACGGATGATATTCTTACCGCCATTCGCATCGCAAAAGAATTTAATCTTGATATGACTTTGGATCATTGTACGGAGGGCTGGCTCATTGCCGATATACTAAAAGAATATGGGTATGATGTTATCCTCGGGCCCATTCTTACCGATCGCTCAAAAATTGAGTTGCGCAATCAATCCCTAAAGGCACCTGGCCTTTTAGCCAATGCCGGTGTTAATGTGTCGATTATGAGTGACCATCCCGAGGTCCCGAGCCAACATCTCATGTTATGTGCTGCGCTTGCGGTGCGAGAGGGCATGACACAGGAAGACGCCTTACGGGCCATCACCATTAATGCGGCTAAAAGCGTCAGACTGGAGACGCGCATAGGAAGTCTCGAAGTTGGAAAGGATGCCGATATGGTGCTTTATACAAGTCATCCCTTCAACTATATGAGTAAGGTTAAAATGACCTTTATTAACGGACAGCTTGTTTATGAAAGCACAGAAGGACGATAAGGATGACAGGAGAACACTATCACTGTAAAACGACGTCGGAAGCTGAAACCTTTGAATTAGGACGGAAGCTTTCACTTAAACTAAAGCCCGGTGATGCCATCAGCCTAGAAGGTGATCTTGGTACAGGTAAAACGGCCCTGGTCAAGGGGATTGCTTGGGGTATGGGTATTACCGAACCCATTACAAGCCCAACCTTTACCCTGGTGAACACCTATGAGGGTAGTGCTACCCTTCATCATTTCGACATATATCGGGTGGACGATGCGGAGGAGCTCTATACCATCGGATGGGAAGAGTACTTTGATCGCGATGCCATAACGGTGGTAGAGTGGGGAGACCGTTTTCCTGAGCTCCTTCCCGCCCATACACTGCATATACGCTTATCACGGGATGGGGACCATCCGGATAATCGCAGCATAACCTTTGAAAGGCAGGCCATATAGATGATCACCCTTGCCGTTGATACTTCATGTCTTACCGCTACTTGTGCGGCAGTCGAAGATGGAAAGGTGCTTGCAGAGCTTTCCATGCAACATGGTAAAACACACTCCCAAAAGCTGGTGCCCATGCTCAAAGCCATGCTTGACATGCTGAATAAGGATTTTAAAGCCATCGATCTTTATGCTGCAGCCATAGGCCCGGGTTCCTTTACAGGCTTAAGAATCGGTGTTGTCACCATTAAAGGTCTGGCTTATTCTTTACAAAAACCGGTATGCGGCATTCCGACCCTGGATGCGCTTGCTTATTCGATGCCCGATTTTGAAGGACTCATCGCCCCCATGCTGGATGCAAGAAATAATCAGGTCTTTACGGCGCTATATCAAAAAAAAGACAATAAGCTGAACAAATTGACAGAGGATTTGGGTATTCCCATTGAAGAGCTAATTGAGCAATTCAAAACCGATGGCCGGGATGTTTTGGTTTTGGGAGATGGCGTACCCCTTCACCTTGAAAAAATAAAAACCGCGCTGGGCGATAAAATTATCGAGGCTTCACCGGCCCTGGCTTTTCCCAGAGCTTCCGCTACCGCACTTCTGGCTGAAGAGGCTTTTCACAAGGGTAAAGCTGTCAATGCTTTTGAACTGGAGCCCCTATACTTGAGAAAATCCCAGGCTGAACGTATGAAGGATATTTCAAAAGCTGCCGATGCTCTCGAGAGGTAAAAAATGTCTATTGAGCCCATTATTCGAGCCATGACCCATCAAGATATTGATGCTATTCTTGCGTTAGAGGAAAAATGCTTTTCCCTTCCCTGGACCAGGGGGATGTTTGAGGATGAGCTTTATAATCCCAATGCCTTTTATCTGGTATTGGAAATTTCAGGACAGATTTGTGGATATGCAGGTCTATGGAAGATTATTGATGAAGGACATATCACCAATGTAGCAGTGCACCCCGATTTCAGAAGATCAGGATACGGTAAACGCTTGATTGAGGCCCTGGTTGACTATGCAAAAATGTCAGAGCTTATAGGACTTACGTTGGAGGTTCGGGTAAGTAATGTAGCAGCCATCTCTCTTTATGAGCGCTTCGGCTTTAAGGCAAGTGGCCGGAGAAAGCGTTACTATTCTGATAACAATGAGGATGCACTCATTATGTGGCTGGTCTTCTAAATTTTAATATATCACCTCTCTTTCTATCCATCTTGAATAAAGAATGACTTAACACCCTTTCCCTAATACGAAAGGGCTACTGGCGTGCTCTCAATGGAGCTTGCCAATAAAAGTCGTTACTTTGAACCGTGTAATCATATTTTTTCAAAGCGGTTGATAAAATGATATGAATGGGAAATCGGGGGTGTGTTTGTGGCTGTTACTCCACTTCAAGCCAGTGCTTTAAGAAGGATCTGTGATCCTTTATCTTTGAAATTCCAGGACACTTCCTTATTGGCTCCGTCCAGGGAGCTTATTGGCCAGCAGCGGGCCACTGAGGCCACTGAATTCGGCTTGTCCATTCAACTGGACGGTTATAATCTCTATATGTCAGGTGAATCAGGTGAAGGAAAAACGCGCTATGCGCTGGAAAGCGCTTTGAAGCATGCTCGTTTGATGCCCGTTCCGGATGACTGGTGCTATGTCTATAATTTCGAGGACTCCAATAGGCCGAAGGCCATCAATTTAACGGCGGGTATGGGCCGTGACTTTAAGAAGGATATGGAGGAATTCGTCAGGGTCATCGAACAGGAGCTTGTAAAAGCCTTTGACGGAGAAGATTACGAAGCGGAACGCTCGCGAATCATAAAGGAATTTCGGGATAAGAAAGATGAGTATGTTATGGAACTCAGCGATGAAGCTGCTGAGCGGGGCTTTAGGGTGAAGCTTGCCAACTCAGGCATTTATTTTATGCCTGTGGTTGATGGGGAGCCCTTAAGTGAAGAGGATTTTAAAGCCCTGGACGAGGAAGTGAAGATTGAGCTTTCCAAATCATCCGAGGCCTTGCAGAATGAGACGGCCGATACCATCAGAAAAATACGTGAGGTCGAGGTGGAAGCCGAGGTTGCCGTTCGGGAGTGGGAGAACCAGATTGCCCTTTATGCCGTGGGTATCCACATTGATGACCTTAAGGGCAAGTATAGCATGTATCCTTTTATTATTGAATTTTTGGATAATGTTAAGGACGATATTCTGGATAATATTGACCAATTGGTAGGAAACAATTATTCAGAGGACCAACAGAGTGCTCTCTATCAGATGATAATGAAACGGGGCGGTGAAGATAGCCCGTATGATCGTTATAAGGTTAACCTCCTCGTCGATAACAGTCGCTTGCACGGGGCACCTGTTATCGTTGATTATAACCCTTCCTACTACAATCTCATGGGCAGATGTGAGTACGAGAATGAGTTTGGAACCATGACAACTGATTATACCATGATCAAGCCGGGGCTTTTCCATCAAGCCAACGGTGGCTTTTTGATCCTTCAAATCAATGATGTGCTCTCTAATCCACAGTCCTTTGAAGCCATAAAACGTACCCTTAAGACGCGACAAATCATTATTGAGAACATTAAAGAGCAGATGGGACTGGTAGCGGTCTCTGCATTAAAGCCCGAGTCCATTCCCATTAATGTCAAGATTATATTGGTTGGAAGCTCAGAGCTCTACCAATTGCTTTATAACTTCGACTTGGATTTTAAAAAATATTTCAAAATCAAAGCTGACTTTGATGAGCGAATGGATTGGAACAATGAGAATGTTCAGCGGTTGGCCCGCTATATAGGAGCCTTCTGCAGCAAGGAAGGCATCAGACATTTTGACAAAACCGGTGTAGCCGAGGTGGTGAATTACTGCTCTTGGATTGTTCAGGATCAAAATAAGCTTACAACACGCTTTTCCGAAATTGTTAATATTCTTGTTGAGGCGGGAACCTGGGCGAGAATTGAAGGAAGTGCCCTTGTTACCCATTGTCATGTCAAAAAGGCTATCTATGAGAAAAGAAAACGTTCAAGCAAATATGATGAAGAGCTTTTGGAGCTTATTCGCGAGGGAACGCTTTTGATTGATACCGACGGATATGTTGTGGGACAAATTAATGGCTTGTCCGTTATTGATCTGGGAGATTACACCTTTGGCAAGCCCAGTCGCATTACCGCAGCAACTTACATGGGGAAAACCGGCATTTTGGATATTGAGCGTGAGGTGGAGACGGGGGGGGTTACCCATTCCAAGGGTGTTCTTATTTTAAGCGGTTATATCGGGAAAAAATATGCTCAGGATATTCCTCTGTCCTTGGCTGCAAGTATTTGCTTTGAACAGCTTTATGGTGGCATAGAAGGGGACAGCGCCTCATCTACCGAGCTTTTCGCCATCCTATCCAGTCTTTCGGACCTGCCCATCTATCAGGGTATTGCGGTGACGGGTTCTGTCAACCAGCATGGTTTTATTCAACCCATCGGAGGAGCGACCTTTAAGATTGAGGGTTTCTTTGAAATCTGCAAAATTAACGGTCTCAATGGCAGGCAGGGTGTCATTATCCCCTACCAGAACGTGAAAAATCTGATGCTTTCGGATGAAGTGGCGGAAGCTGTTGAAAAAGGACTATTCCGCATTTATCCCATCCGAACAGTGGATGAGGGAATTGAGATTCTTACCGGAGTTCCGGCGGGTGATCGCCTTCCTGATGGCACCTATCCTGCGGGAACAGTGAATGACAGAGCTTATAACAAGCTTCGCCGCTTTGCTGAAATAACGGCAAAATACCATGCCATGGAATAAGATTCTTTGATCAACCCAAGTTCAATAATAGTTCTTTGGAGGTAATAGGACATTCCCTGCCTTTGATGGACGGCGGAGGTGTCCTTTTTTGCGTTGTCTTGAAATTAAGAGGTAACGAATTAAATGACCGAAAATATTTACGAAAAAATAGCCAGCTTGACAACTTATAAAACCGCATAATATAATCTGTGTAGATTAACCCTTTTAGAAAATAATTTCGTAAAATCAGTTAAGTAAGCCTAATGCTCGAAATTTTTGACACTTTTTTCGGGATTTTTGTCTTGATCACATCAATTAGGGATCGGAGGTCATTTGATGGTAAAGCTTCGCGATATTGCACTGAAGACAGGATTGAATGTTTCAACAGTTTCGAGAGCATTGAGGGACAGCTCCGATATTAGTCCGGATACGTGCAAGCTTGTAAAAAAAGTGGCCAGGGAGTTGGGGTATCGTTTTCGTATCGAGGATAAAAGCCGAAGCAAGACAATCGGTGTTATTTTGCCGGAGGTTTCAAGCCACTATTATGCTGAATTGGCCCATTCGTTGTCTACCGAAATTCGTAAACAGGGATACAATATGTTCGTTGTTCTTAGCGGCTTCGCTTCAGAGGCTGTGGATGAAGCCTTTGAACTGCTGGCTCAGCAGGATGTGTGTGGTATTTTGATTTGCTACTTTTTTGATACCGACGCAGTTCGCGGTAATGGCTGGTTTAGTGAGCGTTTGATCAAATCTGAAATTCCGGTGGTGCTGCTATCCGAAATCAACTCCGCCGTACCCATTGATATGATTTATGTGGATTCCGATGGATGCATGCAGTTGGCCGTCGAACACCTGATAAGCTTGGGCCATGAAAAAATCGGATATATTGGAGAATACACCTCTGATTCGCGCTTCCGTGCATTGGTCGATTATATGGAGCAAAAAGCGCTGACCTTAAAACCAGAATTTGTAAAGCGGGGAGCGGAACGCTTTGAAATAGGGGGGTACCTTCGTACAAAGGAGCTTCTGGCTGAAAAACAACTGCCGTCTGCTATTATTGCCTGCTATGACCAAGTTGCCATAGGCGTAATGAAAGCACTGAATGAGGCAGGGCTACGTGTCCCGGAGGACATATCGGTCATAGGTGTTGATAATATTGTGATGAATGATTACCTGCCCGTTAAACTGACCAGTATCACCAATCCGGTCGGTCAGATGGGTATTGTGGCTGTCAAGCTCCTAATGGACAGTTTGAATAATAGAGAAGATCATGTGGTGCAAAATGTTGCACTCCAGTCAAAGCTTATTATAAGAGATTCCACTTCCGTTCCCTTGAAATAGGAAAATAATATCCGCAAAGGAGAATGCAGAGATGAACAGAAAGAAAAAAATAGGATTTGTGTGCTTTGGTGAGATCAACACGCCCTATGAGCGTCTTGAAATCAAGCACAATCATGCTTTGGAAGCTTTGTCCGCACTGAATGGAGAAATCTTGGATGCAGGTATTGTCATAGACGACACTGCTTACAAGACAGCTGATTCGGCTATTAGCAAGCTACACGGGTACGATATGGATTGTTTGATTGTATGTGTGGCCGGTTGGGTTCCATCCCATGCTGTCATCCGTTTAACGGATGTGTTCCGCCATACACCCATGGTGCTTTGGGGGATGTGCGGCTGGTATGAGAATGGACATATTGTGACCACTGCCGATCAAGCAGGAACCACCGCGCTTCGTCCGGCCTTCGAAGCGCTGGACTATCGCTTTAAGTACATATACAGTGTTATGGGTGAGCCTGAGCCCATTGATAAGATTGCAGCGTTTGTTAATGCAAGCTTTGCAGTTTCAAGCCTTCGTAAAGCGCGCATTGGCACCATGGGATACCGGGATATGCTTCTTTACGGTACCCAGTATGAGGGTAATTCCCTGCGCGGCCAGATTGGTGTGGAGGTTGAGCCCTTTGAAATGCTCGAAATGGTTCAGAATATGGACAAGCTGGACCCCGAAAAGGTTCAGGACGCTGTCCGGTTCGTGAAAGATAACTGGGTTTTCATGAAGGAATGTGAGGATGCCATTATTGAACGCGGCGTCAAATATGCCCTCGCCATTGGTAAAAAGATAGAAGAACGGGGTTACGAAGCCATAACCCTCATCGATGTGGACGGTATGAAAAAGCTTCTGGGTTTTCCACCTGCCATGGTCTTTATGCTGCTTGATCATTACTATGGGGTTCAGACCGTTCCGGAAAACGATGTGATGGGCGGGGTAACACAGCTCATGGTTAATTACGCAACAGGACAGACTGCTGCTTACCTTGAGTATTATGAATTCTTTAAGAACAGTGTATTGATTGGTGTACCTGATTTTATCCCTAAGGCCGTTACTGCAGGTGATACTCAAGTGCTACCCACAGCGTTTGGCCTTTTAAGTGCATCCCTCTTAAATGTTTCCCAGGTTAAAACCGGTCAGATTACCTGTGCCCGCTTAATTTATAAAAAGGGCAGGTATGTCATGCATATTTACACCGGTGAGGCCAAGGCGCCACCTGCATGGGAAGAATGCGGCTGGGAACCCCCGGCACCGCAGCTGCCCAGCCTGGAAGTGGTTATGGGAAGCTGTACTGTCGAAGAGTTTGCACAGAAGGTTTCTTCACAGCATGTTATTATCAGCTACGGGGATAACCGTGAAACCCTGGTGGGCTTATGCAAGCTTCTGGATATTGAGGTTATTTAAAATGCTAAAAGCCACGACCTAAAAACCCTAAATAGGTATTATAACAAATAATGAAATGAGTGAAATAGGAATAATGACAAATACAAAATGGATTAAAATCGGTTGGGCACAAATTAATATTACGCCCACACGTCCTGTGTATATCATCGGTCAAATGTATCAACGTGTATCACAATACGTTCATGATCCCATCATGGCAACTGCATTGGTTTTAGATAATGGGGAAGAGCAGGCTATCTTTATATCCGCTGATATGACGGAGGTTCCTTCCCATACTTTGGAAGCCGTAAAAAGAAACCTTGCTGGTTATGAGGATTTGAATTTTTCAAAGGTTTCCTTTCATATCACCCACACTCATAATTCCTCCGACTTTCTGTATGACTTTTTGCGTGAGGATAATGAGCATGTGTATGGTAAAGACATTCTGCCCCGGATAGATCTGCCCGAGGATTTACTGGCTCATGAAGAAGCTCAGGCCTTTCTTATTGATAAGCTCACTGAGCTTGTCGGTAAGGCTTGGGAGAGCAGAAAGCCCGGAGGAATCAGCTATGCCCAGGACTATGCGGCGGTGGGCTTTAATAGACGCCCTGTTTTTGAATCCTCGGGGCAAAAAGAGACCGTCATGTATGGCGATTGCTCCCAACCTGGCTTTAAACGCTTTGAAGGTGGTGCTGACCACACTGCTGATATGCTGTATACTTGGGATATTGACGGCAGGCTGACGGGCATTATGGTTGATATTCCTTGTCCGGCTCAAGTGCATGAGCTTCATTATTATATCTCAGCCGATTTCTGGGCCCCCACACGGGATGCCATACGGGAGCGTCTTGGTAATGTCTATATCCTACCCGCCTGTGGCGCTGCCGGTGATCAAAACCCGCTGGATTTGATCCGTATCAGCAAAAACAACAAGCAAGCGCTCAAAGACTGGGGCGGACAAACAAAAGAAGTTTTTCGCAACTTTGATATGACGCTGGAATGCGCTGCCATTGGGGAACGTATTACCGAAGCGGTGATACGTGGATACAAAACCGCCCGTAACTATATTGATTATAATCCTGTATTGAAGCATGAGGTCGTTGATATGAGCCTGCCGTTGCGTCTTGTCAGCCAAGGGGATTATGAGGAAGCGGCAAAAGAGATCGCTGATATCAAAGGTCGGTTTTCTAAAGAAAACCCAATGACCATGGCCGATGTAGTAAAGGCTTTTGAGCCTCAGGGCGTTGTTCTGCGCTGGGAATTACAACAAAAAACCAGCCAGTACCAGTTTAGAATGCATGTGCTTCGCATTGGCAATATCGCCATTGTCACCAATCCCTTTGAGTTATTCCACGAGTATGGCTTGCGCATAAAGGCAAGAGCAAAAGCAGAACAGGTCTTTGTCATCCAGCTGGCCAATGGTCTGGGGGGTTACCTTCCCACCGAGGAGGCCGTAGCGGGTGGCTCCTATAGCAGCAAACCGGCTTCTACAATCTGTGGACCCGATAGCGGCGATGCTTTGGTAGAAAAAACTCTTCATATCCTCGATAAGCTCTGGAAGTAAGAAAAATGAGGCCTGTCGCCATGCTCCTTTGCGGCAGGCCCTGTTCATGGAATTAAAATAATAAACAGAGCCTAATGTGTTTCTGAATGGCTCAAAGGAGGCGCTATGGGATTTATTGCGGTAGATCTGGGCAGCACCAATATCAAGGTGGCTGTCTACGATGATCGAATGCAAATGAAAGCATGGCTCGATCGTTCTGTACAATATTTGAGGGAAGGCCATTATGTTGAATTCGATGCCACCGACTATTGTGAGGCTATTAAAACAATGGTCCGGCAACATATAGAAAATAATACGATAGAAGCCGAGGATGTCAGGCAGATTGTTTTTACAGGCCAGGCGGAATCCTTGGTTATCTTAGGCAGCGACGGAAAGCCGTTAATGAATGCCATATCATGGATGGATCAGCGTTCCACAGAAGAATCGGACCAAATTGCATCCCGGTTCACAGCTGAAGAAATCTATAAAAAAACAGGTCAAATGGCTGTTTTGCCAACTTGGCCGGCAACCAAAATTCTTTGGCTTAAGAACAATCGTCGGGATATTTATGACAGAGCGGCCCATTACGTATTGCTGAAGGATTATATTGTCTACTCGATGACGGGAAAGCTTTGTGCTGATTGCTCCATTGCGACCTTTACATTTTACTTCGATATTCTCAATAAATGCTATTGGGATGAGATGCTGAAAGTATGTGGTATTCGCTTAGAGCAGCTTCCACCTTTGGAAGAGCCCTGCACCAGCGTGGGTGAGCTCTCTTCGTCGGTTGCTGAGGAGATGGGCTTGAAGACTCATACAAAAGTGAATATTGGTACACTGGACCACTTTGCTGGAATGATTGGAACGGGCAATGTTCATGAAGGTGTTATAAGCCTGTCCACAGGTACGGTTATGGCGCTTGCCACAATGGCTCCCCAGAAGCGGGGTGGGAATAACCATACGGCTTTGCACTATGGCTTTATACCCAACACCCATGTCTTTCTTCCGGTTGCCGAAAGCGGTGGTGTCTGTCTGGAATGGTTTAGAAAAAACTTTTTGAAGGATTTTACCTATGATCAAATCGATCGGACCATCCTGGAAAGACCCCATCCCGACGAATTGCTGTTTTTGCCCTATATTGTCGGAACAAATGCGCCGGAGTTTGACACCGATGCCTGCGGTGTATTTTTTGGCATCCGGGATAAGCATGATGGGCTCGACTTCGCCTATGCAGTGATGGAGGGCGTTTCCTATATGCTGGCTAAAAACATTGACGATATTCGTAATGCCGGCCTAGAGGTGGAAAGAATCATCGCAACAGGGGGCGGAGCAAAATCAGATCTATGGTGTCAAATTCAAGCCGATATCACCGGTGTGCCGGTTGAAATCCCTGCTCAAAAGGAAGCAGCCTGCCTGGGGGCCGCCATGATTGGTGCTGTAGATGCAGGCCTGTTCGCAAACTTTTCTGATGCAGCACAAAATGTGGTTCAAATGATCAAACGGTTTGAACCCAGGCCCAGCATTGCCATAAAGCGTAAGCGTGAACAGTTTGATCGCTTATACAAGGCCATGCTCGAGATTGCAACAATGTAAATCGCTTTTTAGGGAAAACACTCAGGCGCACCCCGGACAACTTAAATTCGGGGGTGCGCCTTAAATTGTTTTTGAGGGTAATGACATCTCCGAAAAGCTGTTTATAAATAAAAGCGTCAATATATTACATTAATAGGAATGGATTATATTTTAATCCAGCTTCCGGAAGCTTGATTTATAAGCTTATACTCGGTATAATAAAATAAGATATTAAAAAACGATCTGTACAATAGAACAGGTATAAAAGAACCGTCATAGTTACATGGATCTATGAAAGGCTTTTAATTATTACGACAGGATGTGGTAAAAATGAGAGGGCCTTTTATTTTTTTATGTCCGGAAATAACAAAAGAAAATGCCAGAGCACTGATGGGGTGGCTGAGCGATCAAGATGTCGTCCGCTATTTAAGCGATTCTCCCGAAGTATCTCAGAATATTGAGCAGATTGTCGATAGCATACACCTTCCTGATTTAACCCACTTATTTAGTCAGGACGGCCGGTTTTACATGGCTTATGACAAACATGACACACCTATAGGCTTTGTTCGCCTTGTCAAAACGGGTGTGGATTATGAAATTGTTATTGTTATCGGAGATCGCAATAACTGGGGCAAGAAACTGGGTAAGAGCACCATTCGCGAAAGCTTGAAAATCGCTTTCTTTGACCTGAGAGCGCAAAAAGTAATCGCGAAAATTCACAAAGAAAATAAACGGTCCATATTAGCCTTTCTTAGGGCGGGTTTTTCCCTCCATACTGAAACGCCCATGCTTAAAACTTTCACATTAAATATGGATCGCTATTTAAAACTAATACAAGAGGGGCCTGCCATGCCCCCAGAGATTTATATCACAGAAATGGATCGGGATAGGCTTATAAAAATCATTGAATCGGAGCAACATAGTAATAAAATGCCGACTCAATCGATTCAAAGCCTGGAAGGCGAAATCAATAAAGCGATTATTGTAAAACCAAGGCATGTTCCAAAGAATGTTATTACCATGAACTCAAGGGCGCTGCTGCACTTTGACAACCAAGAAAAAGAGGTTTCCTTGGTCTATCCCCATGAAGCGAACTTGGACGCACACAAAATGTCTGTTTGCTCTCCTGTTGGTACGGCCATTCTAGGTTATAGGGAAGGCGACATTATTGAATGGGAGGTTCCCTCCGGTATTACAGAAATATATATCAAAAAGCTCATCTATCAACCTGAAGCAGCCGGTGACTACCACCTGTGATATTACCGATGGAGAAACACCCCAGTATCCTCAATAAATGCGGGTTTAGGACTTGTTAAAGTTCGGTGACACTATCATTTGATCTTAAATAAAAAAAAGGTTGCATTCGTTTATTTTATGAGATATAATATTTTTTGCTGTGACATGGCATACGATGAAGCCGCAGATGGCAGGTGAAACAAACTGGGAACTGCGGTGGAGAATGTCCGATTCAAAGAAACCGGGCGACAAGTCACTGTACATCATGCATGTAGATGCTTTTATGTGTGTTTGTATCGTGGCCCAGGTGTATAACTCTGGGCTTTTTATATGACCAAGCATGAAACACCCGGCAGAGTGTACAGGAAAAAGCTTGTTGCGCCAGCAAATTGTATCTCAAGGAGGCTTATGTATGGCGAACAAACAGAAGATCAGGATCAGGCTGAAAGCCTTTGATCATCAGGTTATCGACCAGTCCGCTGAAAAGATTGTCGAGACCGCAAAGAGAACAGGTGCCAAGGTTTCCGGACCCGTTCCACTACCCACCAGAAAGGAAATCATGACCATTTTGAGAGCTCCTCACAAGTACAAGGATTCTCGTGAGCAGTTCGAAATTAAGACCCACAAGAGATTAATTGACATCTTAATGCCCACACCAAAGACTGTTGATGCTCTTATGAGACTTGATCTTCCCGCAGGTGTGGATATTGAAATTAAACTGTAAGCCATTTGATTGTTAAGTTCGGTTAAAGCTGAACCAATGACAGGAGGAATTATTTAATGAAAAAATGCATACTTGGTAAGAAAATCGGTATGACACAGGTTTTTAATGAAAATGGTGCAATGATTCCTGTAACCGTTATTCTCGCAGGACCTGTATCAGTCGTCCAGAAAAAGACTGAAGAAATCGATGGTTACAATGCCATCAAGGTCGGATTCCAGGATATCCCTGACAGAAAGGCTAACAAGCCAATGAAGGGGCAATTCGAAAAGGCCAAAGTTTCTGCGAAGAAAGTATTGAAAGAATTCAGGCTTGATGACATCTCCGGTTATGAAGTTGGAAACGTCATCAAGGTTGAAAATATGTTCCAGGCTGGTGACATGGTTGATGTCTCCGGTATCTCCAAAGGTAAGGGATATTCGGGTACCATCAAGCGCTGGGGAACCCACCGCGGCCCAATGAGCCATGGTTCAGGTTATCACAGAGGACTTGGTTCGATGGGTGCTCACTCCGATCCAAGCCGCATTTACAAAGGTAAAGGAATGCCCGGTCAATTGGGAGCTGAAAAGGTAACTGTGCAAAACCTTGCAATTGTCAGAGTTGACAGCGAGAGAGGACTTCTCCTCGTAAAGGGTGCAGTTCCGGGTCCCTAGGGCGGCCTCCTTGTGATTAAAAATTCGGTTAAGGCGTAATTAAAGAACTGGTTCGGAAGGAGGAAACAAGATGCCAAAAGTAGATGTTTACAATATCAAAGGCCAGAAGGTCGGCGACATCAGCTTAAATGACGATATTTTTGCAGTTGAAGTTAATGAAGTTGTTATGCATAGTGCCGTTGTGAACATACTTGCTAATGCAAGACAGGGCACACAGTCCACCAAAACAAAGTCCGAGGTCAGAGGTGGCGGTAAGAAGCCTTGGAGACAAAAGGGTACCGGGCGCGCTCGTCAGGGCAGCATCCGTTCCGCACAATGGGTTGGTGGCGGTATAGTTTTAGGTCCTAAGCCCAGAAGCTACAGCTACACATTGCCAAAGAAGGTTAAGAGACTTGCTCTGAAGAGTGCTCTTACCAGCAAGGTTCTCGATAGCAATATCATCGTATTGGATGATCTTAAGCTCGAGGCCATTAAGACCAAGGAAATGATCAATGTTCTTAACAATCTCAAGATTGATACCACAGCTTTAATCGTTCTTCCAGAGGTAGACGAAAAGGTTGTATTATCTGCAAGAAACATCGAGAACGTTAAGACAGCAACCTATAACACCATCAATACTTACGATATACTGAGACATAAGAAGTTAATCGTAACGAAGGATGCAGTAGCTAAGATTGAGGAGGTGTATGCATAATGAGAGACGCACTCGATATTCTCATTCGCCCCTATATTACCGAGAAAAGTAATATGGAAATTGCAGAGGGTAAATACACCTTCATAGTGGACAAAAAGGCCACCAAAACCGAGGTAAAGCAGGCTGTTGAAAAGCTTTTCGGAGTTAAGGTTATCGCAGTAAATACCGTCAATTATGAGGGTAAGGAAAAGCGCCAGGGTGTTCACGTGGGCAAGACCGAAGCATTCAAGAAGGCTATGGTCAAAATTGATACTGATCCTAAGCCGGTTTCATATGCAACTAAAGGCGGTAAGACTGTATCTACCACTAAGAAGTATAAGACTTCTATTGAAGAATTCGGCGTAGCACAATAAGCGAGGCCATTAAAGCAAAACTTTTAAATCACCGACAAGTCGGATATATAGGATTCACAGTCAGCCTGAGAACGACATGTTGGGCAATTTGATAAAAGGAGTGGAAGAAATGCCAACTAAAAAGTACAATCCGACATCTCCTGCAAGAAGATTCATGACTGTATCTACATTTGAGGAGATCACAAAGAAGGAGCCTGAAAAGAGCCTTCTTGCTCCGCTTAATAAAAAAGCCGGAAGAAACTCCTACGGAAGAATTACCGTTCGTCATCACGGTGGCGGCGCTAAGCAAGCGTACAGAATCATTGACTTTAAGAGGGACAAAGAAAATATTCCTGGCAAGGTTGTTGCCATCGAGTATGATCCAAACAGATCTGCCAATATTGCACTTCTCGTTTACCTGGATGGTGAGAAGAGATACATTCTGGCTCCCGTTGGTCTTAATGTAGGCGACAAAGTGTATGCTGGTGCAAATTCTGATATTAAGCCTGGTAATGCGCTCCCACTGGAGTCCATACCTGTCGGTACAGTTATCCACAATATCGAGCTCAAGCCCGGTAAAGGCGGCCAGCTTGTCAGGTCAGCAGGAAACCTTGCTCAGCTCATGGCTAAAGAAGGCAGTTATGCACAGGTCAGACTTCCTTCCGGTGAAGTGAGAAAGATTGATATCCGTTGTAAGGCTTCAATCGGGCAGGTAGGCAATGTAGAACATGAGAATATTTCCATCGGTAAGGCCGGCAGAAAGCGCTGGATGGGATGGAGACCTACAGTTCGTGGTGTTGTTATGAATCCCAATGACCATCCTCACGGCGGTGGTGAAGGTAAGTCCCCTGTCGGTATGCCAAGTCCTGTAACACCTTGGGGTAAACCTACTCTCGGTTACAAGACCCGTAATAAGAGGAAACAAAGCAATAAGCTGATCGTTAAGAGACGTAATGGCAAGTAAGATGCAAGAAGGAGGTTAGTACCGTGAGTAGATCGCTTAAAAAGGGACCCTACGTTGATGAAAAACTCTTAAAGAGAGTTGACGAAATGAACGAAAAGAACGAGAAGAAGGTTCTAAAAACCTGGTCTCGTGCCTCTACCATCTTCCCACAGATGGTCGGACATACCATTGCTGTTCATGACGGACGCAAGCATGTTCCGGTATATGTATCTGAAGATATGGTTGGTCATAAGCTTGGTGAATTTTCTCCTACTCGTACCTATAGAGGTCACAGTAGAGGAGAAAAGAGCACTAAACTCAAGAAGTGAGCTTAATGTTGCCATTAGAGCAAATTGAGTATGGGCATGCGACAGCAGTTTGCGGATCAAAATGTGAGAGCATGCAAGGAAAGCGAGCTCATGGAACTGTTGATTGGAAGGAGGAATAGACTTTGGGCAAGAAGGTAATGTCAAAGGACGAGCTCCTTGAAAAGAAGGAGGAGCTTCTTGAACAATATGGTAAGACCCGCAGAAAAGCTGATAAGCTCCCCATCCTCACAAAGAAGGAGAAAAAGGTTCTCGGAATTGGTAAGGATGAAGGAAGAGCAATTGTAAAGCATGTGAGGGTTTCATCAAGAAAGGCTAAACTGGTTATTGATTTAATTCGCGACAAGGGAATCGATGAGGCTTATGGGATATTGAAATATATGCCCAGAAATGCATCCGAGGTTCTGTATAAGCTTCTTAAGTCTGCTGAGGCAAACGCGGTTAATAACAACCAGCTCAATAGAGACAATCTCTTTGTTTCTGAGGTATATGCAGAGCAGGGCCCGACCCTTAAAAGAATTATGCCAAGGGCACAGGGCAGAGCGTTCCGTATTCGTAAGAGGACCAGTCATATTACATTGGTACTCAAGGAAAGGGCTAAATAAGGAGGTTGCAAAATGGGCCAGAAAGTAAATCCGCATGGACTAAGAATAGGAATCATTAAGGACTGGGATACAAAATGGTATGCTGGCGTTAAAGATTTCAGCAGCTTCCTCGTGGAAGACGTAAAGCTTCGTAAGTATTTAAAGAAAAAGCTTTACATTGCAGGAATTGCTAGAATTGAAATTGAGCGTGCAGCCAATAAAGTTAAGATCAATATTCACACTGCAAAACCTGGTATCGTTATCGGTAAGCAGGGTGCCGGTATCGAAGCGCTTCGTCAGGAGCTCGAAAAGCTTACCGGCAAGAGTGTTCTTCTCAACATTACTGAGATCAGAACACCTGAATTAAACGCTCAGCTTGTAGCTGAAAACATAGCTGCACAGCTTGAGAAGCGTGTATCATTCCGTCGTGCGATGAAGCAGGCCATGTCCAGAACCATGAAATTTGGTGCGAAGGGTATCAAGACCTTTGTTTCCGGCAGACTTGGCGGCGCTGAAATTGCAAGAAGAGAGCATTACGCAGAAGGTACCATCCCACTCCAGACGCTTCGCGCTGATATTGACTATGGTTTTGCAGAAGCAAATACCACCTATGGCAAAATCGGTGTAAAAGCCTGGATCTATAAGGGTGAAGTTCTTCCCACCAAGAAGAAGGAGAAAAAGGAAGGGGGAGACAAGTAATATGTTGATGCCTAAAAGAGTCAAATATAGAAGGGTTCAAAGAGGTCGTATGACCGGTAAGGCAACACGCGGCAACGTTGTTTCCAATGGTGATTTTGGTCTTCAGGCAACAGAACCCTGCTGGATCACAAGTAATCAGATTGAATCAGCCCGTATCGCTATGACTCGTTTCATTAAGAGAGGCGGTAATGTTTGGATTAAGATTTTCCCTGATAAGCCGGTAACCAAGAAGCCTGCTGAAACCCGAATGGGTTCCGGTAAAGGTTCTCCTGAGTACTGGGTAGCCGTTGTCAAGCCCGGCCGTGTTCTCTTTGAAATCGGTGGTGTTCCCGAGGAAGCAGCAAGAGAAGCATTAAGGCTTGCATCCCACAAGTTACCCGTTAAGTGCAAGATTATTGCACGTGGGGAAGAGGTAGGTGTAGAGAATGAAGGCGTCTGAACTGAAAGCACTTAAGGAAAAGACACGGGTCGAGCTCGACCAGGA
>JAEYPI010000147.1 GCA_023410885.1 Bacillota bacterium | reverse complement strand
CCCTTAACCTACGGGCTTTCACCTACCCCCGCTCTCTTTCAGGTCTTAAGCAAAATCCTACTCGTCCGTTCATCGCATTTATATGCTTAGATTCTATCCAATAATAAAAATTATATGCCCGGAGCCTTCATGTGTCAAGGTTTTGCCGCTAAATCTCTCCATATAGCCTTGTTTTGTTCGACCTTGCCAAATATAATGGACATATAAATCCTTGGGGTGTCACGGGTTTGGCTCATACCATAGGATACTCAAAAACCGTAGGAACGGTGAAAAACTGTCCTCGGCTTTGTCTTATAGGAGTACCGGTCTATGAATGATACTAACATCCTTCTTGTTGATGATGAGCGGGAGATTGCCGATCTCGTTGAGGTATAGCTTCGGAACGAGAATTACAGGGTTCTCAAGTGTTATAATGCGTCGGATGCTCTTGCCTGCGTGGAAACTGTACCCTTGAGCCTTGCGATACTGGATGTGATGCTGCCGGATATGGACGGCTTCACCCTTTGCCAAAGAATCAGAGAGAAGCATTTATTCCCGATCATCATGCTGACCGCTAAAGTGGAGGATATGGACAAAATCATCGGTTTAACCTTGGGAGCTGATGATTATATAACAAAGCCGTTCAATCCGTTGGAGCTCATTGCCAGAGTGAAAACGCAGCTCCGGCGTTATACCCGGTATAATGCATCGGAAACAGCTTTACCGGAAAAAGCTGAGTACGATTTTGCCGGTCTCTACATCTGTCAGGACAGCCATAAATGCACGCTATTTGGAGAGGAATTGTCTCTGACGCCTATAGAGTTCAATATTCTTTGGTATCTCTGTGAACACAAAGGGAAGGTCGTCTCATCGGAGGAACTATTCGAGTCTGTCTGGGGAGAAAAATATCTTGATAATAATAATACTGTAATGGCGCATATTGCAAGGCTTCGTGAAAAGATGAATGAGCAGAACCGGAAGCCGAAGTTTATAAAAACGGTTTGGGGGGTAGGTTATACCATTGAATAATCGAAGAGAACGGATCATCCACGGCCGTGGACGCCGCAGTCAAATATCCCGCCAGCTGCTGCTTCAATATATTTTAACGCTCCTCGGATTTGCGGTGGGATTTGTTGTGCTCGTCCTGCTGGCGTGGCAGATTGCTGCCAGACTTACATGGTATGACACAAACCCTCTCTATTACTTCCTGCATTGGATCAAAGACAATATTTTGATATGGCTGGGTGCCATTGTCTTCATCGGATGGGTCTTCATCACCTATTACTATATCTCCAAGCCCCTTCGTTATCTGGACGAAATCGTGATCGCCTCCCAGCAGCTTGCCCAGCCCAACGATGTGCCGATAGTGTTGCCGGAAGCCATTAAAAACGTACAGGACGAACTGAACCTGGTGCGAGAACAAGCACTTCGCAGTGCAATGGCTGCAAGGGAGGCTGAGCAGCGAAAGAATGACCTGATTGTTTACCTGGCCCACGACCTCAAGACACCCCTCACCAGCGTCATCGGCTATCTGTCCCTGCTCCGGGATGAGCCTCAAATTTCCCAGGAGCTGCGAACAAAATATACCGGTGTTGCCCTGGATAAGGCTGAACGACTGGAGACCTTAATCAACGAATTTTTTGACATCACCCGATTTAGTCTGACCCACTTGAGCCTTGAGCCGGAGACAGTAAACCTGACCCGCATGCTGGAACAGATAACCTTTGAGTTCAATCCAATTCTGGCGGAGAAAGAGCTTCGCTGGGATATGAGGCTCGCGCCCGATACAGAGATCATCTGTGACGCTCCTAAGCTGGAACGCGTATTTGACAATCTCATTCGCAACGCTGTCAATTATAGTTATCCGAGAAGCATCGTCTCCGTTTCTTTGGAACGCATCGATAACCATGTCAGATTTTGCATCCAAAACCACGGTAAAACCATACCCGCTGAGAAGTTGGGCCGTATTTTCGAACAGTTTTTCCGACTGGATTCCTCCCGCGCTACTTCCACTGGTGGAGCGGGCCTTGGGCTTGCCATTGCAAAAGAGATCGTCGAGCTTCATAACGGCTCCATTTCGGCTGAAAGTGCCAATGAGAGCATAACATTTACGGTGGTGCTTCCAATGGACTGTCAGAAAATCGTATGATTTCCGCTATGGAATAAACAGATTTCTCTCATATTAATCGAAAATACTTCTGTCCCTGCTTTGGTACGATACAAGTACCGAAGCAGGGATTTTCTTATGTCGGGATTTTTTCTTGAAAGGATCCTTTTATCCCCCGCTTGCCCAAGAAGTAATATCTAAAATCGCCCTAAGAAAGGATAACGCAAATGAAAAAATTGAACGTGGCTGTTATATTTGGCGGCTGCTCCCCAGAATACAATGTATCCCTTGAGTCTGCACATTCTGTTATAAGTCACATGGATAAGGACAAATACACACCCATACTGATTGGTATTTCACCCAAGGGTGATTGGTTTCTCTTTACAGGCGATATTGAAAAAATTGTAGAGGATACATGGTGCAATCCTCAGGACTGCACACCTGCAGCAGTCTCGCCAAACCGCACCCCACACAGGTTGTTGGTGTTCCATGCTTCCAATTTTGAAGAAGCAGCAATTGAAGCCGCTTTCTCTGGTAAGCCGTCACAAGGGCGCTGCTCCGGCTTAGTCGAAGAAATTCCAGTTGATGCCGTTTTCCCCGTCCTCCACGGGAAGAATGGTGAGGACGGTACGGTACAAGGACTATTTGAGCTTGCGGGTATCCCGTTAATAGGCTGTGGGATACTTTCCTCTGCACTCTGCATGGATAAAGACCGGGCCCACAAGCTCGCTCATGAAGCAGGGGTTTCTGTTCCCGCCTCTTTCGTGCTGAAAAAGGATAGGGACACGGGAAAGGCCATAACACAGGCCGAAAGCTTTGCTGAAAGCTACGGCTATCCGTTGTTTGTCAAGCCCGTAAAAGCCGGTTCCTCCTATGGCATCACAAAGGTGCTTAACCGCCGGGATCTTCCTACAGCAATCAAGCTGGCCTTTGAATATGACGAACAGGTTATCATCGAAGAAAACATTAACGGATTTGAAGTAGGGTGTGCCGTTTTAGGCAACGATGATCTGACTGTGGGTGAAATAGACGAAATCGAGCTTTCGGAGGGCTTCTTCGACTTTACGGAAAAGTACACACTGAAAACCTCCGCTATTCATGTTCCCGCAAGAATTCCCAAAGCAAAGGCCGAGGAAATCAAGCAGATGGCCCAAACCATCTATAAGGCGTTGGGATGTCGCGGCTTTGCACGGGTTGATATGTTTCTCACTGCTTCCGGAAAGATTGTGTTTAATGAGGTGAATACCATCCCCGGCTTCACTTCCCACAGCCGTTTTCCCAATATGCTTAAAGCTGTCGGAATGTCCTTTGAACAAGTCATCTCCAAGGTAATTGAATTGGCGGTGGAGGAATGAAAACGGTAATCATCCCCCAAGGCTCTGTTCATACCGGTAGCCTTATCCTGATCAATCACCAATACGCGTACCAAGAGGGAGCTATGGAACACTCCCTTGTGGCCGCAGATATGCCATACTCGGTATCCGGCAATAACATGGATGGATTTGTCATCACCGAGTGGAGGTATAAAAATGGCTGAAAACAAGCAATACGGAGGACTTGATTACTTCAAAATAGTGGCGGCTCTGTTGGTCGTCTCTATTCATACCTCTCCCCTCTCCAGCTTCAGCATTGAGGCTGATTTTCTTCTGACGCGGGTTGTCGCACGAATTGCCGTACCGTTTTTTCTCATGGTGGGAGGATTCTTCATCCTACCCAAATACCTCTTTGATAAATCGGCAGACCCCTGTACCTTGCTGCGCTTTATCAGGAAAAGTGCGTTGTTATATGCAGTTGCAACGATCATCTATCTTCCAATCAGTATTTATGCAGGGCATTTTGAACAAATCGGTGCGCTCTCCATTCTCCGACTGATCGCCTTCGACGGGATGTTTTACCACCTGTGGTATTTACCTGCCTCAATAATCGGCATTTTGCTTGTTTACCTTTTAAGCCGCAAGCTGCCGTTCAAGGGCATTATGTGGATCACTCTACTGCTGTACTGCTTAGGCCTGTTGGGTGACAGTTACTTTGGTGTCATTGCAAAGGTTCCCATCCTTTCCTCCCTATACGACATAGGGTTTCATTTGTTTTCCTATACCCGCAACGGACTTTTTTATACGCCCGTATTCCTCGCTATGGGGGCATGGCTCGGACATTCCTCACGCCTTTGCACAAGGAGAATGAGCATTGCGGGCCTTTCTGTCTCTCTGCTTATCATGTCGGTCGAAGGTCTGGTACTGCGCCATTTTGAATTTCAGCGCCATGATAGTATGTATTTTGCTTTACTACCCTGTATGTTCTTCCTGTTTCAGCTCATTCTTTCGTGGGACATAAAGCCCGTAAAGTCATTGCGAACGGTCTCAATGTGGATCTATCTCATACATCCGTTATTTATCATTGTTGTACGAGGAATTGCCAAAATCACCGACCTTGTGGATGTACTGGTTGAAAACAGTCTTGTTCACTATTTTGCGGTTTGTTCTTTATCCGTTGTCTTTTCCACAGCCGTGACAAAACTGCCAATATTTAAAGGCAGCAAGCGCTTTCAAAAGGGGCGGGCATGGATAGAGCTTGACCGGATAAATTTACGTCATAATGTTGATGTGCTTCGCTCCCTGCTGCCTGATGACTGCAAGCTTATGCCTGCGGTCAAAGCCAACGCCTACGGCCATGGAGCGGCTCTGGTTTCTCGGGAATTGAACAAGATGGGGATTAAAGCCTTCTGTGTGGCTTCTGTGCACGAGGGTGTTGAGCTTCGCAGAAATGGCATAAAGGGCGAGATTTTGGTTTTGGGCTTTACCCACCCGGAGCATTTCCACTTACTGCGCCGCTATCACTTAACCCAAACCATAATAGATTATTCCTACGCCAAATCTCTAAATGCCTATGGGAGAAGGGTCAAGGTGCATATCAAAATAGACACGGGCATGCACCGCTTGGGAGAACATTATAATAGGTTGGACGATATCATTAGGATTTTCAAATGCAAGAATCTTGAAGTCGAGGGTGTCTTCACCCATTTATGCGCTGATGACACGACTTCCCCGGAAGATCAAGCCTTTACCCTATCACAGGGGCGAGCCTTTTACAATGTCGTTTCGCAACTGAACAAGCGTGGTTTTTCCTGCCCAAAAATACACCTATTGAGCAGCTACGGGCTTTTAAACTACCCTGGACTTT
>JAEYPI010000195.1 GCA_023410885.1 Bacillota bacterium | reverse complement strand
TTTTTCCACCGGAGGCTGATCGTTTAAAAGAGCTTGCCGAAGAGAATAGTATTTCGCGTTTATATGCAGGCATACATTTTCTTCCCGATATTACCGAGGGACTCAGGTTGGGCCGTCAAATCGGTCGCATGGTAGTGGACATCGTCAGAAATCAATTTGATAATGAACAAAGTCAAATAGACATTCCTATTACTGTTAACCGGAATGCGGATCTGCCGCCCCCTCCTTATATTCAGGTCATCCCTTTTCCTGACCGTGCCAGGACATGTGCTTTGCCATTATTGCCGCTTGATTGTTGATCAATTAGCAGTATCTGAAGGAAAGGCTGGAAAGAGCATCCGACACATCACGATAACCTCGTAGGGGGCAGTCTGGGCCGGTATACTTCTTGTAGTGGGCCCATAAACTACAATTAAGTTGCGGTTTGCAGGATTTCCGGTAAATGGATGCCCGTTTTCAAGCACTATCCGGGTATTGGGGAAGAGGTTTAGTTTTAGTTGGCCGTCACTGCTTACCAGCTGTGAATCAAAATAGTCCACCTTAACCTCTTGATAAGGTGAAGTTCTGGCCATCACAAGTGCCCGATACTGAGGCGGATAAATCAATGGAACCGGGGCATTTGCGTCATAGAAGCCGATTACCTCATCTCCGACGTTTATCATGGCATGGTCTACAAAATAGGTGGTCGGCGTCACAACAAAATTGACAATATTCCCGGTTGTGTCTTCGACAGTTATTAACTTATCGCATCCGGCCATTTGTTCATTATTTGCCCAGAAGTCACTGATATTGGTAACCGTTCCTGAAAAGTATCCAAACCGATGCATTTCCATTATTACTACCCTTTCTCACCTTTAAACCCCATACACAATATGATTGCTACAGGCTTTCTGTTATCATATACTTTTGGCTTAAAAAGCTAGTATACCAGGTTTAAAAACTGGCGAACAACTTTGACGAAAAATGATAAAAATGTATTGCTTTCTATATCACTGTGGTATATTAAATATATCAGAGTGATATAGGAAGGAGAAAAATAGTGGCTGAAATATTGTTTGTAAATTCAAATTTGTATGGTCACATCAATCCAACGTTATCAATAACAGCAGAACTTGTAAGCAGGGGGAATCATGTGTGCTATTTCTGCTCAAAGCAATTCGAAGAAAAGGTGCGCGCTGCTGGGGCAGAGTTTGTTGATTATGGAAAGAAACAGGAACTCTTTTTGGCGCAATACAGACCAACAGACCAGCATCCGTTCTATATGCTGATGGAGTATATGTTAAAATATGATGAAGTATTGCTCCCGGAATTGCTGGCACATATTAGAGAAAAGCATTATGATGTGATTTTGTGTGATTCTATATTTGGAGCAGGGTATTTTTTGAAACAAATACTGGATATACCGGTGGTTTGTTCTCATTCGTCCTTTGCTATGAGTACTACGCCTGTTCCGCCGCGAATGCTTGTTGCTGGCTTTCATCCCCAACTGGATGAATGTTATCGCGTTCTGAAAAGAATATGTTCCATGTATCAAATTGATGAACCTGGTCTGGATGAGATATTTATTAGTAAAGGGGAACTGAACCTTGTTTATACAACAAAAGAGTTCAATGGAAATAATGAGCTCGAAGATGAAAGCTATGTGTTCACGGGGCCTTCCATACGTGTACAAGAAAAGACAGAAAATCTAGAATTACAGCAGCTTGAAAGTAAAAAGATTATTTATATATCGCTGGGGACTATTAATACAGATTTTCTCGGATTTTTTAAGCTGTGTATCAATGCATTTACTAATACGGAGTATTCAGTTATTATGTCCATAGGAAAGAAGTGTGACATCACTGAACTTGGTGAGATTCCATGCAATTTCGTGGTTAAGCAGCATGTGCCTCAGCTTGAAGTTTTAAAATACGCTTCTGTTTTCATCAGCCATGCAGGCTTCAACAGTGTAAATGAAGCTTTATATCATGGAGTGCCGGTTATTGCGATACCCATGGTAAATGACCAGTATATGGTTGCAAAACGGCTGGTTGAATTAGGTGCCGGGGTAATGCTGAAGATGGGCGAGGTAACAGAAGATAGTCTTCATGATAGGGTGAACTACGTTGTTTCAAATGAGAACATGTACTGTAGCTGTAAAAGCATATCCCAATCGATGCACCAGGCTTCTAAAAGCAGAGCGGCAACCGAACGCATTGAAAAACTGGCAGAAAGACGGTGGGGGCATGGCAATAAAGAATAAATCAAGATATGCAATACTGGGCATTTTGAACATTGCTCCGGGATCAGGATATGATATTAAAAAGTATTGCGATACAGTCATAACAAACATATGGAATGAAAATTACGGGCATATTTATCCGATGTTGAAGTCATTGGAAGAAGAAGGTATGATCACTCAACTTCCGCGGAATGAATCGGAACGAAAGAACAGCTATGAGATTACGGAAGCTGGACGAAGGGAATTGATGAATTGGCTGCAGGAAGAGACCATAAGTCAGCCTGTTCGTTCGGAATTCATGCTCAAGTTTCTGTTTTCTAGCAATCTGCCCAAGGACAGGGTAATTAAGATGCTTGCTGATTACAGGGAAACCCAGAATAAAAATTTGCTGGAGAACAAAAGAATGCTTGATGATCTGAATCGGGGAATCAGAGAAATCTCATCCGAGCGGGAGCTATATCTGCGTGCAACTCTGCGTAGAGGTATTTTATCCCTTGAAAGCTCCCTTCAATGGTGTGATGAGACGATCCAGGATTTTAAACACAATTTGTAGCAAGGTGGTTAACATGGCAAATTTAAGAAATGAGATAACGGAAGCAATTGGAATTACATGTCCTAATATCATACCTCATATTGAGTACAGACTGCTGGACTCTACAAAGGAAAGTGGTTATACAAGACATTTAATAGAGTATGATTCTTACGAAGATAGAGTCATTGCTTTTCTTTTGCTTCCGGATATACTTGACAAAAATCCCGCAATTCTTATCAATCATCAACACAATGGTGAACGTCATTTAGGAAAGAGCGAAGTTTGCGGTTTAGCTGGAAATCCCTTGCAAGCTTTCGGTCCTGAACTGGCGAAAAAGGGATTTGTTGTGTTGGCTCCTGATTCGATATGCTTTGAAGAAAGACGCAAAAATGCACATGGAACGGAACCCCTTTCAGACGATGGCGACTTTTTACAGCATTATAATGAAATGTGCTATCGTATCATAAAAGG
>JAEYPI010000291.1 GCA_023410885.1 Bacillota bacterium | reverse complement strand
CAACATGACCTTCGGGTTCATGGCTAAGGCACGGACAATGGCGATTCTCTGTTTTTGCCCGCCAGACAGGGTGGATGGAAAGGCATTAGCTTTATCCTCAAGACCTATTCGTTTAAGTAACCTTATGGCATTTTCTTGTGCTTCCGCCTTAATACCTGCACGGGTGGTTTTGATTTCATAGAGCGCTTTTTTATTCTTTGAAAACACATTGCTGACTTTAATAAAGAAATTCTTTATTCTCTTCATACGAAGATCATGGATGGCAACGTGCACAGGGGCTAACATGATGTTGCCTATAACCGTTTTATTATTAAAAAGATTGAATTGTTGAAACACCATGCCCATATGTCGGCGATGGATGTTAATATCAACCTTCATATCCGCAATATCAACGCCTTCAAAAATGATGGAGCCGCTTGTGGGGTCCTCCATGCAATTGAGGCAGCGTAAAAACGTGCTCTTTCCACTTCCGGAAGGGCCTATGATAGCAACCTTTTCACCTTCTGTAATAGTCGTGGTAATGCCTTTTAATACTTCAAGCTTACCAAAGTTCTTTTTTAGATCAATGACTTCTATCACTTTTTCTTAGGCTCCTTTCCATGATTTTAACGAGCATAGCAATGATCATAACCAGAACAATATAAATAACCGCCATGACAAGATAGGGCACCATAAACTCATAACTGTTTGTGCCAATATAGTTGAAGGCCACATACAAGTCAGCAGCGCCCACGAAGCTGACCACGGACGTTTCCTTAATCAAGGCTATAAATTCATTGCCAAGGGTGGGCAGGATGTTCTTAATGGCTTGTGGTACAACAATCTTAAGCATGGTCACCCCATAGCTCAAGCCCACCGCACGGCCGGCCTCCATCTGGCCCGAATCCACTGAAAGAATACCGCCCCTCATAATTTCTGATACATAGGCACCACTGTTTAAGCCGAATACCAGCACACATACATTAAGAGCAGGCATATTGATCCCGATCAAGGGCAGAATAACATAGTAGGCCACCAAAAGCTGAACAACAACCGGTGAGCCCCTAAATAAGCCTACATAAAACCGACAAATACCATTCAGTATTCTTGGCAACCTTTTGTATTTCGGAAAAACTTCAACAACGGCAATCAAGGTACCAATAATGATACCTATAGCTAGACCGACAATCGCAATATACAACGTGTTTTGAAGACCGGTCAAAACTTTGGTATAACCGCCGTTTTCATAGAAGATTTCCCAGAACTTCTCTAACTTTTTATCAAAATTACCCATAGTCTCCCTTACGCCACAGTACCCCGCAGCTTTAGCGGGGTACTGTATGTAGATGTTTCAAATTAGTTGAGCTCATTAATAGCAGATGCAATAGCCTGAGCAGGTGCTTCATCTATTATAACATAATTAATGTTGCCGTTGAGCATATCTTGAACAGCCAGTGAACCTGATTTATAACCGACGCACCCGGTTTTAAAGCCTGTAAAGCCCCAATCGGGATCACCTTCAACGTAGAACTGGCCAGTTGTACCTGTCTGAACACCGATTTTGGTGCTGCTGTCAAGGCCTGCCAGAATCGCTTCAATATCAGCAGCCTCTTTTGCATTATCAAACTTAGTTTCCGATGCCTTTACAATGATTTTTTGAGCTGCGTCATAGTATTTGTCTGAGAAGGTCACATACTCTTTTCTGTCTTCCTTAATGGTAAGACCAGCCATGGCGATATCAGCTTTGCCCTGTCCTACTGAGAGACAAACTGCATCAAAGTCCATATTGCTTATAACCAGCTCTTGTCCAAGATGCTTGGCAAGCAGCGCCGCTATTTCCATATCAATACCATAATACTTGTCGCCTTTAGTGAATTCAAAGGGTTCGAAGCCAGCGTTGGTTGCAACCACCAGCTGATCCTTGGAGCTGTCGGGTGCAGCAGAGGTTACAGCTACAGGCGTTCCGTCGCCAAAATAATTATTCAGGATTTTATCAAATGTACCGTCTGATTTAATCTGAGCGATGAATTTGTTTACCTTTTCAAGCAGCTCCGGTTGGCTTTTGTCTACGCCAAATGCATATTCTTCCTGGGTTAGGGGGATATCGATAACCTTAACACCCTTCGCACTGGCATTTCCGGGTTTAGCAGCTCCGCAGCCTGCAAGTGTTAAAACGCAGAGCATTGTTATTGCAATGATGATTGCGATATTCTTTTTCATAATCAGCTTCTCCTTATTATTCATTTTTGAATACTTATACACCGTATGCGTGTTTTGCATAAATATACATTATCTCATTCATTAACATTTGTCAATAAGAAAAACACTTATAATCAACTAATTTACAGACTTTTTTCAACCTTTTTAAAATCAATTATGCATGGGAGAAATGTTGTATTTCAGTCTTCAAAATTGTATAAACCTGCATGAATGAACAGAGGTAATGCCGTATCTCTCCCACTAGTTATGAATTATTTTTATTTCCCTCGCCTTACAGCAAGCCTTTATATCACGAATGGTTTGATTAAACATTTCAACATTTTTGATGTCGGATTTAATAACAACCTCCTCTATTTCTGCTTTCATTGATAAAGCATTTTCTGACTTATACTTCCTTGTCTGAGCAATAATTTCCTTTAACGACTCACCAAACATAATAATCTCATTATCAATAGGAGTCTCACTTTCCCAATTGAGTTTATGCACAGAGATGCAGACCTCATTTCGTTTGAAGAATTCCTGGTAAATATACTCTGTAATATGTGGAACATAAACGGCATATAGCTTTAGAACATTGAGCATGCAATAATACAGTGCATGCTGTGCAGACTGACGCTCCTTATACCCGTGTATCTCAGGCTGATATAAACGTTCTTTTACAATCTCAAGGTAGTAATCACACAGATCCTTCCAGAAAAAATCATCAATTTCGTGCCTTGCTGAACCAATTTCATATTGGTTTAAAAACCTTGCGGCCTCAAATGTTGTTTGTTTGCAACGCTCTATTATCCACCTGTCAACTGGCATTAAATCTATATCAGCACCAAGATCAATATCCATCAAGTGAGATATTGCAAATTTTGATGCATTCCAAAGCTTGGTTATGAATCTCTTGGCAATACCCAAGTCCTCTTCTGAAAAAAATGTATCCGTACCGAGCCTGGAATTAGCAGCCCAATACCTTATAACATCTGCAGAGTGATTTTCAATGAGAGCAGACGGTGACAGTTCAGAATTACTCTTTGATTTACTGATCTTTTCTCCCTTTTTTGCGAGAACAAAACCGCAAATCATGATATCCTTCCAGGGTATTTCACCCGTATGGTAAAGACTTTTAACGATAGTGTAAAATGCCCATGTACGGATAATTTCATGAGCCTGTGTCCTCATACTCATGGGCAGAAGCTTGCCGGACAGGTCATTTTCCTCACACCATTTTGCATTTATTTGTGGCGTAACTGATGAAGTCGCCCATGTATCAAAGACAGAACGCTCAGGTATGAATTCACTGCATCTACAGGAGCAAGGCTTATCGGGGCTTGTTTCAAGAGGATTGATAGGCAGCATCTCCTCACTTGCATGCATAACCTTGCCACACTGTTTGCAATACCATATGGGAATAGGAACACCGAAGTACCGTTGACGGGATATGCACCAGTCCCATTTAAGATTTTCAACCCATAAGGTGTATCTATTTTTCATGTGCTCAGGATACCAGTTTATTTTGTCAGCAGCTTTTAAAAATGTTTCTTTATTTGAGAGAATATCAATATACCATTGTTTTGAGGGTATAATCTCTATTCCTTTCCCACATCGTTCGTGGACTGCGACAGTATGGGTTATTTTTTTCGAATCCGTGAGCATCCCATTGTCTAGAAGGAGTTTGATTATTTGCTTTCTTGCCGCTATAACCTTTAGTCCTCCAATAAAGGGGACATTTTTATCTATCGTTCCATCAGGCAGAATGACTTTTCTATAGGGCAGATTGTGTGCTTCATACCACTCAACATCTGTGCTGTCACCGAAAGTGGCACACATAACAACGCCTGTACCTTTTTCAATGCTAACCTTCCCATCAGAAAGTATAGGAACAGAATAATCGTACAAGGGCACTATTGCCGTTTTGCCAATATACCTCTTATACCTGTCATCGTCTGGATTTACAAATAAACAAACACATCCATAAAGCAATTCAGACCTGGTTGTGGCAACAATTAACTTTTCTTCATCTACCCTAAATTCAATATCATTAAAAGTAGTGTCTTTATCAATGGTCTCCAATTCAGCCTGAGCAATTGATGTCTGGCATTCTGTGCACCATAAAACGGGTGACTCTTTCATATAGGCCTTTCCATCCTCATAAAGCCTTATAAAGGATTTCTGGGATATACGCTGAACCATGGGATTTATGGTTTCATACTGCAGCGACCAATCAACAGAAAAGCCCAAGCTCTGCCATAGGCTTTTAAATTCCTTTTCATATTTCTCAGTAGTAGCAATACACTTTGTATTAAACTCACTTCTAGGTAAGTTCTTAGCAATTATGCCCTCATCTTTTTCTACAAGCCTCTCTGTGGGTAGGCCATTGTCGTCAAAGCCAAAGGGATAAAAGACATTGTAGCCTTGCATGCGCCTAAATCGTGCAATCATTTCTGCCTGTGCATAAGAAAAGATGTGGCCAATGTGTAAATGCCCGCTTACGGTTGGTGGTGGTGTATCAATAGAATAGGTTTCATCTTGACTATCAACATCAAAGCGATAAATACTATTCTCTTCCCAAAAGTTCTGCATCTCTTTTTCAACTTGCTTAAAGTCATAGTGCTTCTGCATGGCAATACCTCCTAAAATTTTACGAACACATAAACAAAAAGTCCGCCCAGAGCTTTCTAATGCTTAGCTCAAGGCGAACTGTATGCGTCCGTGGTACCACCTGAATTCAGATATGACTATCTGCACTCTGCCAATACAGGACAATTTCTTACTAAATAATCCGATATTGCTTTCCTTTTAACGGTGGAAATCTCCGTTGAAGCCTACTAAGATAATATCTTTTCGGTTCACAGCTCAAAGGCTACTTCCATACCTCCATCACGAAGATTTTCACCAACCATCTTCTCTCTACGCTTCAGGTGAGTATGTACTCCTCCTCGTCAACGCCATTTTGTTTGTGTTCGTTTATCCTATAATAATAGTTTGAACATCAATAGTCAAGAATAATTTTCACATTTTCCCTTTTTTGTATATTATATATGAGACATTTAGCGTCTATTGAATATGTTCCCGGATATAAGAAATAACATCATCGGACGATATATCCAAGGCTATAAGCATCCTGGATCTCATATCGCTATGGGACATGAAATCCAGATGCTGAAAAATATATCTTTTCTCCGGCCAATGCATGAGCACTATTAACTTAACTTAAGATTCTAGCACAATTAGGCGCTTTATAAAGCCTCATCTAGGCATTCTATGACATAACGGTACGATTTTTCCCGCTCTTTTTGGCCGCATACATTCTCTTGTCAGCGTGTGATATTAATTCCACCGCCGTCAAGGGCGAATCTTTCAT
>JAEYPI010000237.1 GCA_023410885.1 Bacillota bacterium | reverse complement strand
ATTCTACGAAGCAGCGTGGTCTGGGCATGCGAATGCATGAGTTGGCAAGAGCGAAACTTTACAGAAGTATAAATTCAAATACAGAGACAAAATATAATAAAGGGCAGTCCTGTAAAATACAGGCATTGCTCTTTGTGCTATTAAGGTACTCTTGTACAGATTTCAGGCCTAACTTAGATATGAATTTGTATAACTTTAACATGATTAATTGCTCTTTCTCATGCTATGATATAGTATGTGATTTTATTAACAAATTCAGGATAGAGAGAGGATTAACCAATATGAGCAACAGTAAAACAAAAGTAGCTATCATTGGAGCAGGTTTTGTAGGCGCATCAACCGCTTTCGCAATGGCTTTACAGCAAAATGCCAGTGAAATTGTCCTAATCGACGTCAATAAAGAAAAGGCCTTGGGGGAAGCTTTAGATATTAATCATGGACTTTGCTTTGTAGGCCAAATGGCAGTTTATGCAGGTGATTATTCTGATATCGCAGGCTGCGATGTTATCGTCATAACAGCAGGTATGAACAGAAAGCCGGGAGAAACACGACTTGATTTGGCGCGCAAGAATGTAGCCATCGCAAAAGAAATTACCGCAAATGTTATGAAATACTATACCCACGGGGTTATTCTCGTTGTTGCAAATCCCGTCGATATTTTAACCTATCTTATTCAGAAATGGTCCGGACTTCCTAAGGGACGTGTATTTGGTTCAGGTACCGCTCTGGATAGCGCAAGACTCAGATTCTCCCTGGCTGATAAGTTCAATGTGGATGTAAGAAATGTTCACGGTTATATGGTTGGTGAGCATGGTGATACACAGCTTCCGCTTTGGAGCGCAACCCATGTGGCCGGTATGAATATCAACGAATATGGCAATCTTTATGGCAACACCTTTGGTGATGCTGAAAAGGCCGCAATTCTGCAAGACGTTAAGACAGCAGGTGCTTCCATCATCAAAAATAAAGGAGCAACTTACTACGCTATCGCTCTTACCGTTAACACCATCGTAGAAACACTTCTTAAAAATCAAAACACCATCAGAACAGTATCCAGTATTGTCGATGGACTTTATGGCATCAACGATGTTGCCATCAGCTTGCCATCCGTCATTAACTCCAATGGTGTAGAAAAGGTTATCGAATTCTCCATTACACCTGAGGAAGAAGAATTGCTCAGGGCTTCTGCAGAAGCTGTTAAAAACGTATTGAATGAAGTTAAAAATATCTAGTAAGCAGGAGGAGATTATCATGACAATCGGTGAAAAATCAGTTCAAGCCCACGCAGAGTGGAAAGGAAAAATTGAGGTTATCAGTCGCGCTCCCGTTGCTAACAGGGACGATCTTTCGTTAGCCTATACTCCTGGAGTTGCACAGCCCTGTCTGGAAATTCAAAAGGATGTTAATAAGTCTTACGAATATACCAGAAGAAGCAATATCGTAGCTGTGGTCACAGACGGTACCGCCGTACTTGGTCTTGGCGATATCGGTCCTGAAGCAGGTATGCCTGTTATGGAAGGAAAGTGCGTCCTGTTCAAGACTTTCGGTGATGTGGATGCATTCCCCTTGTGCATTCGTTCCAAGGATGTAGACACCATCGTCAATACTGTTAAGCTCCTTGCCGGTAGCTTTGGTGGCGTTAACCTTGAGGATATTTCCGCACCACGTTGCTTTGAAATTGAAAGAAGACTCAAGGAAGAGTGCGATATTCCTATTTTCCACGATGATCAACACGGAACTGCTATTGTTGCGCTTGCAGGTATGTTGAATGCCTTAAAGCTCGTTAAGAAGGACATTGCTGAGGTTGAAGTCGTTGTAAACGGTTCAGGTGCCGCCGGTATTGCCGTAACAAGACTACTCATGAGCATGGGTCTTAAGAAAGTTATTCTCTGCGACACCAAGGGTGCCATCTATAAGGGACGTCCCGGTCTTAACGCAGAAAAAGAATTAATGGCTGAGATTTCTAACCTCGAAATGAAAAAGGGTACCCTTAGGGAAGTTATCAAGGGCGCAGACGTATTCTTAGGTCTTTCTGCTCCCGGAATGGTCGATCAAGATATGGTAAGAAGCATGGCTACGGATCCCATCCTTTTTGCTATGGCTAATCCCACTCCTGAGATTATGCCTGATGAAGCGCTTGCTGCCGGTGCAAAGGTTATGGGAACAGGTCGTTCCGACTTCCCCAATCAGATCAATAATGTATTGGCATTCCCCGGCCTATTCAGAGGTGCTTTGGATGTTAGAGCAAGTGACATCAACGACGAAATGAAGCTTGCAGCCGCAAAGGCGATTGCTTCTTTTATTACGGACGAAGAGCTCAACCCTGAGTATGTTATTCCTTCCCCCTTCGATAAGAGAGTGGCTCCCGCTGTTGCAAAGGCTGTTGCAGAAGCAGCCAGAGCCTCCGGTGTTGCAAGAATTTAATAATTTAAATTTACGATACAGGGCTGCGATTACTCGCAGCCCTGTATTTTTTCATTCACAAAGTTTTCAAAGGGTCGTACCTCTATTAATATTTATACTTTACCACGGCATTTGGCATAATAGTCTCCACGGCAATCATAGCGTTTATCCCACTTTTCTTCATGCTTTTCCTCTTTTTCGCACTTATCTTCGTGCTTATCCTCATGCTTGTCTTCGCACTTATCTTCCCATTTCTTGTCGCACTTGACTTCCCATTTATCGCATTTCTCTTCACATTTCTTTTCGCATTTGTCCTCTTTTTCCTCTTCTTCGTCCTCATCACAAGACACAGGAATATGCTGAACTCTTACAGCTTTAAAAGTAAGCTTGATGACATCCTTTTCAAGCAGTTTCTTAAACACGGTTACTCCTTTGATTTCATCTTCGCAATGCAGGAAGTCCTTTTGACCCTCTACACATGCTTCGAGCAACTCGGCAGTATCGCCTTCCTTAGCCCTTTCGCAGCCGACAGGGTCCAATTCTACGAAACCTCCAAAGGGAACCTTAAAGGTGGCATGGAAGATCGGTCCATTGACTATACCGTCACAGACATCCTCCACGGTCTTGTAAATAACGTTTTTCCACAGAACAGCATTAAACATGACTTTCCCTGGAATCACATCAGCACTTGTTATGAAAACCTTTTTATCAATCTCCTCAATTTTAAATATGGGGGGACTGGGAGGTGAAATAGTGACGTCCTTCTCAACAAAGAACTGTCCGGAACCTTTTCCAACAACTACATTAACTTGCAGGATCTTCTTTTTCATTCTGTTACTCCTTTCTATGATTTATGATGGCTTGTCATTTTTGTCGAACAAGCTCACTACATACTATTCCGGCTAGTCCAAAGTTGTTACTGCTTAATCATCATCTTCGTGCCTTTACATTGAAAAAAAATCGGTAAAAAGAGCAAACCTATTTCAAGGGCATGGGAAAAGAAAAATGGTTCATACTAAAAGCAAAAGGAAAGGAGTGTGTTTATGGACAAAAAAGGAATGCGACGTCCCGATCCCAGCGAACCTCACGGTACTGAAAGCAACCATAAGCAGCATTTTGAGAAGAATCAGGCTTCACCTGTTCCCGAACTTCAGGGAAAGGCAAAGCACACCAAAGAGAAGGCCAATCCCATTAGCTTTGATGGAAAAGAAAATACAACCTTTTCCGGTGATCAGTAAAAACTGATTTTGTACTAACCATTCAAAAGGAGCAGATATCAGTTTTTTTACAGAAGTATTATCACAGCAATTGAAAAAAGAGCCAAAAACAATCAAATGCCGCAGTAGATTTGCTTCTACTGCGGCATATAAATGGAATCGTAGTTTTACCTGCTATAGGGCTCTAGTCAACGATGCTCAGGATGGGCCTGGGTGCCGAGGCATCCTCAAAAATAAAGCGGTCGCAGATCTCAATAGTCTTTCCGGTAAGCTATCCAATTGCGTATAATACAATGCTCAAAAGCATTGAAAGAATTATGAATATGGCGACGGTCGAGGCAATAATACGCCTGGTTTTTTCGTTAAAAAAATTCATAGTATACTCCTGTTCTAAATATGGGCCGAGGCTTGTTTTCTCTACGCACCCTGTTGTGCGCTATGCGCACCTAGCGCGTACCTTCATTTTAACGCCTTGTGTCCGCTTTGGCAAGTGCTCGGCTTTGTGGTATCATATAATAATCGGAATCCTTGTTTAACGTTAAAACAAGCACCGATTATTGCAAAATTATGATAAAAATCAGGAGTTGCTTCATGAGTATATCAATTAAAACCGTTCATCTCATAGGGCTAGGGGCTGTAGGAGCTACATACGCTTCTATTCTCTATCAAATGGATAAAAACGCTATCAAGGTCATTCTTGATGAAGAAAGGCTGCCTCGGTATCAGCAGGGCCTGTTGATCAATGGCACCCAGTATTCTTTTGACTATGTTGTCCCCAGGGCGGGCGAACCCAAAGCTGAGCTCATTTTAATTGCAGTAAAAGGTCATCATCTCGAAAAGTCCATTGAAAGCATCACACCCCTGGTAGGGGAGAATACCCTTATTCTGTCTCTTCTCAACGGTATCACCAGCGAGGACGATTTAGCCCGTGCCTTTGGCCGGGAAAAAGTCCTCCACGGCTTCTGTGTCGGTACCGACGCAGGGAGGGAGAATGGAGAAGTATGCTTTATCAATAGCGGAAAAATCGTTTTTGGTGAGTATTTCCCTGAAGCAGCGGGAAAAGCCACACCTGTTGCCGAATTATTTGCAAAAGCAGGGGTCCCCTTTACCCTCTCCCAGGATATTCGCCATGAAATGTGGTGGAAGTTTATGATGAATGTGGGGGTTAATCAGACCTCTGCAGTTCTTAAAGCCCCCTATGGGGTCTATCAAGCTGTTCCGGAGGCAAGTGAGCTGTTGGCATCAGCCTGCCGGGAAGTTCTGCCCTTGGCAGCAAAAGAGGGTATTTCACTATCGGAGGCCGATATTGCCGAATATTTAAGGATCTTTGCAAACCTTTCTCCTTTGGGCAAGACTTCCATGCTCCAGGACGTAGAAGCAGGCCGTAAGACTGAGGTTGAGAGTTTTGGTCTTGCAGTTATGAATCTGGGTAAAAAACACGGCATTCCTACACCAATCAATGAAACCCTATATCATATGATTCGCGTTTTGGAGGCCCGCCGTTAAGCGCTTGCCTACTACATAAAAACTTAATAGACAAAAAACCTCCTCTAGTAGCCAAAACTGCTCCTTACGCAGGAGCAGTTTAAACTGCATGAGAAGGTTTTTTGCTAAACAGGGCATTCTCATTCTTCCAATAATGCCCTATCCCCCATAAATGGCTTTACCAAATACTAACCCGTTCTTCGGGGGGCAAATACATGGTGTCCCCAGGCTTAATGTCATAGGTATCGTAAAATTCCTGGAAGTTCTGCAACACTGAATTCACACGTAATTTATGGGGCGCGTGCACATCCTGAGTAGCCAGGTATTGATAGGTCTGTTGAGTGCAGGTTAATCGCCAAATATTAGCATTGCTTTCAAAAAGCTGCTTATAATTTGCATTAGGCATCCCTTTTGCAATGTCCAGGATGCAAGCCATGGCCCCAATATCGGCCACATTCTCCGACACCGTGAGGGTACCGTTGGATATGGCATTGGGTGCAATTTCAATCCCTTCATAGTGATCAATGACACTCTGACACTTCTGCTGGAAGGTCAAATAATCTTCCTGGGTCCACCAATTGTTCATATTCCCGTTCTCATCAAATTGCGCACCGTTATTATCAAAGGCATGCGTAATTTCATGGGCTATAATCGATCCTATGCCACCCAGATTCTGTTCACGTGTGTTCTCCAAGTCATAGAAAGGAGACTGGAGGATTCCAGCCGGGAATACGATCTCGTTACTTGTGGCACTGTAGTAGGCGTTTACGGTGTGGGACGGCATCATCCATTGGGATTTGTCAACAGGCTTTGAAAGCAGGGTTTTTGAATACTTCACCTGGGCTGAGGTAATGGCAAATATGTTGTTTAGTAGTGAGCCACCCTTTTCATAGGTCTTTATACTGATTCCCGATAAAGGATCACTCCATGTGTCAGGATAACCGATTTTCACCTTGATGGCTTTCAGCTTTGATATGGCGGCCAACTTTGTGCTGCTGCTCATCCAGTCAAGCTTTTCAATGCGCTTTTCATAAGTTTGTATTATTTGGCTGACGATGCTTTCAACATCCTTCTTGGCCTCTTCTGAAAAGTACTTTTCAACATACATTTTGCCAAAATAGCTGCTCATAACCGAATTAAGAAGCGTAAAGGCATTCTCTTCATCGCTTACGGACCCGGTAACCCCAAGGAATGTGCTATTAAAGCCGGTTATGATCCCTTCGATGGCTTGGGATAAATAGGGGCCCGTACCGATCATAAGGCGGAAACGGCAAAAGTCCTTAAGAACTTCTAAATTATTATCGGAAAGGAGCTCACCTGTTTTTTCCATGAGCTTTACATCAGTAATAATAATATTTTCAACAGATTCATATCCAAGGTCGGATAAATAATCTTTTAAATCCACACTGCTGAACAGCTTGACCAAGTCACCCCGACTAACGGGATTATAAAGGTTCTCAATTTTGCTGGCCTCTTCGTTGGAAAGGGTATACTCAGACAATACCTCTTCAAAAGTGTAAATGCTTTGTGCAGCCGCCATGGCTTCCCCATCGGTATATCCCGAAAATTTCAATAGCTCAGCTATAAATCCCTCATAAAGAGCCTTTATCTGAGGATTCTTTAAAAGCATATAGGAAGCAGGTAAAGTTGTCGAAAGACCTGATCCATATAGGACGTAACGGTTGCTGTCCAGTAAGTCAGGTGAGGGGCCAAAGCTAAAGAGTGGATTTAGGCCAGTCTCATTTTCTAATTGTACTGCGGCATTTAGGAGCTCCCGGATGGTTTGGGCACTGGCGAGCAGATCCAAATATTTCTTAATGGGCTCAATACCCTGTGCATTACGATTTTCCATGTCCAGAATGGAACTATAAAAATCGGCCATTTTCTGTTCTTTTGTTCCTTCTTCATAGGAACCGCTGTTCTTTAAAAGGTCCTTGGCCATGGCTTTCAACTTTTGGCTGTTGCTCAAATTGACTTCATCAAATGAACTCAGCATGGGGTAACCGGCCGGAAGCTTGGTGGTGGTCAGCCAGTTGTGATTGATGGCATAATAGAAATCATCCTGCAACCTTGTAGAGGAAAGATGATTGACGCGGTTCAGCACAGCGGTAAGCTGCTCCAGGGTAAGATAGTCGTCGGAGCCAAACAGGCCGTTACCATATCCACTCATAAGTCCGGCTTTAACCAGCCTGCCTACATTACCGGCAGCCGTAGCCGGAACATCAGTGAAGGACTCGCTGGCACGAAGGGCAGGAAGCTCACGAACCGCACGGCTTAAGAACATAGCAAATTCCAATCGGGTAACATTCCCCCGGGGATTCAGTGCCTTGCTCGCGGTTCCGGCTAATATACTGTTAGTGACTGCAATAGCTAACTCATCCCTGTATTCGGCAGTGACTTGGGCAGCATCTATAAAAGTCGATAGATCGCTTTGGGTTTCACTTAACGCATCCAATCCTACTGCATTTATAATACTTACGACAGCCTGCTCTCTTGTGATAAGAGCTGTAGTCTCATTTGAGGCTTGAACAGGTATCATACCCAGCATAAGGGTCAGGCATAATAGAAGTCCCAGAATCTTTGTTCTCACTTTATTCATTTGATTTCTCCCTTCATAAAATCATATATAGGGCCTAGAAAATTTTTCCTATAATAATACAAACTAATCTTTATAAAAGTCTGAAAAAACCGAATTTTTTTAACCTGAAGTTTTGGAGTTGCGCTTTAAGCATGAAGCTTTTTAAATACCTGTACAATTTCCGTATAGCGCCCGTAAACTTCGTCTACAATGGTTTCCCAATTTGCAAAAATAGTCTTTTGGGCATTTTCACCTGCGTCAATAAGCTTTTCAGAGTATTTAACAACATCCATTATGCGAGATGCGATGTTTTCGCCTCCATCCTTTGATAAAAAGCCATTAAACCCATCTGTAACCCCTTCTGCCGTATTGGAGCCTTCAATAAGCAAGGATGGACAGCATTGGGAAGCGGCTTCCCGTAAAACAATGGATGCATTATCGTACAATGATGGAAAAAGCAAAAGATTGGCTCTGCAATAAAGAGACTTTAGGTAATCACGGTCATAAATAGCGCCCAGGAACATGACGCGATCTGTCAGCCCAAATTGGCGGGAAAGCTCCTTTAAATCTTCCAAAGCATAACCCTGGCCTACCATAAGCATTTTATAGTTCAAGCCCTTTTCTTTGATTTGGGCCAAAGCCTCCATCAAGCATTTAGTGTTTTTCTGCCAGACCATTTGACCCACATAAATAAAAACCAGCTCGTCCTTATCGAGATTTAGTTTTTGATTGACTTTCAGGCATTCAAGCTCTTTGTTCTCTGCTGTAATGTACTCCGTTCCATTTGGAACAACCTCAATGGCTCCTTTATAACCATACTCCCTCAAAGTCTCAGCGGTGGCATGGTTAACAGTCCATACCCAGTCAACACTGTTATAGAATTCGATAACCTTGGACACGCCAAAGCGCGCAAGTCCGTCTATTTTAAGAGATTCCTTGAAATCATCATAGTACTTGGAGTGAAAGGATGCCACAATGGGAATCTCTTTTTTTCTTGCTGTTTGAAGTGCTATATGACCCGAGCTGAAAGGTGTATGGGCATGAACAACATCAAAAGGAACGGAACGGATTTTCCTCATAAAGATCCTGTCCAGCTTGGGTACACCTGTTCTGTACGGCGGGCGGGTCAATACACGTATGGAAGTATAGCGGAGCACTTCGTACCCCTCTTTGTCAATGTGATGGGGAAAACTTGGGGTTATGGCATAACAGATACCATGCTTTTTACTAAGCCAGTAAGCGTAGTTTTTTGCAACATTGCTCACGCCATCCATAATAGGTGGAAACGATTCACTGAATTGACCTGAAACTAAGCTCATAAGAAAACCTCCACATGTAGAACATGAGTAGTTTATCCTGATAGTGCTCATTATAACATGAAATGCTTCAATGCTCTCGGGCACCCGTTCGAAATTTTAATTTCGGTAACGGGTGAGGTTATTATATTTCACCTCATCCCACCATTCAATAATAATCGAATGATTCTAATGATTCTAATGGAATCATAATTAAAAAGACAAAGGCGAGTCCATCATGAACTCGCCTTCTGTAATGCTTTCTTTCACAGTATCAGGTGCTGGCAATAATAATCTTTTGGACGATATCGGCAACGTCCTCACATTTATCGAGGGCATTTTCCAGCTTTTCATAAAGAAGCTTATAGATAATGATCTTCTTGGCGTCGGTCTCAAATTCAAAGAGGGTTCTCATGGCATTAAGATAGGTTTTATCACCTACTTCTTCAATGCGGTTAATTTCAATAATGAGATCATTGATCAGCTTAAGATTTTTCTTGTAATGCTTGAGGTTCTTCATCAATTCATCAAGCTTATGACAGGCATCTACTACCAAGCCCATAAAGTTTTGGCTTACTTCATTGACTTCTTTAACACACATCATGTAGGTGTGATTGGCAATGGAGTCAATGTTGTCTGTAATATTCTCAATTTCCTTGATGATTTCCACGATATCGGAACGATCAATGGGTGTAACAAAAGCCTCTTCAACAAGCTTTAAGCATTTGTGAACATGATTGTCAGCCTCATGCTCAATTGCTTTTAGGTTTTGAATTTCTTTGTAATCAATAACGCTATCCTCGAATGCTTTTTTCAAGGTCTCAGCTGCTCTTACGGTATAGGAAATCGAAGTTTCAAACAGTTTAAAAAAATCAGTATCCTTACTTGTAAACATGCCCATAAGACAATCCTCCTCTTAGAATATGAATGTGAAAAATTTAGCCATAACAAAACCAAGAATTAAACAGGCAGGGAAGGTTAAGGCCCATGCGACCAGCATTTCTTTTACAATCCCCCAATTGACATCGGATATTTTACGGGCAGCACCGGCTCCCATAATAGCCGTTCCCTTTGCATTGGTTGTGCTCAAGGGAATACCCAAAATTGTAGCACCTGTCATACAGGCTGAAGCACCGATTTCAGCAGAAAAGCCCTGATATTTTTCAAGCTTGACCATATCCATACCCATGGTTTTAATGATTTTATAACCTCCGATGGAAGTTCCGATGGCCATAAGAGCAGAGATAAGAAACTTGACCCAAATAGGGATAAACAAATTGTCACCAGCAGGGAACACACCGCCAACGACAAGGGCCAAAGCAAATACGCCCATAAATTTTTGACCGTCCTGTGCACCGTGGTTAAAAGCCATAAGTGAGGCTGAAGCGATTTGGCCCCATGAGAAGAAAGTATTGGCTTTACGACGATTCACTCTTTTAAAAATCAAGGTTATACCTTTTGTTGTAAGGAATCCTGCAATGAAACCCAATACAGTTGCAACCGCAAGACCAATAAGAACTTTTTTAAACTCATCCCAATTAAAGGCTGAAAGCCCATTGAAGGAAATACCTGCTCCCATAAGACCCGCGATAAGAGCATGGCTTTCGCTGGTCGGAATACCAAAGCGCCACGCTGAAACTGCCCAAATAACAATGGAAAGCTGTGCGGCGGCAAGGGTAATGAGCGCATCCATACCTGTACCAATGGTTACAATTTTAGCCGTGGTGTTGGCAACCGCAGTTCCCATCATAAAAACACCGGCTAGGTTAAAAATGGTGGCTAGCGCTATTGCCGCCTTAGGCGGCAATACACGCGTAGAGATAACTGTAGCAATAGCATTGGGGGCATCCGTCCATCCGTTGACAAATACCGATGCACAAACCAAAAGAATAACAATGGCTAAAGCAAACATAGACTTCCCCTTTCGATACCGTTGACTTAAGTACTTTACAAGAATATTAGTAACAGAATTTAATTTTAATTTTTCCTTAACAAACCGTAAACATTATAGCATAGGCTCCTTCGTCAAAGATGCTTTTAACATAAAATTAACACAGCCTTATTTCTATTAAATGTAAACCACTTTATCGTTTCCCTCATTGGGGTTGTCCTAGCCTTTTTCTAAACATTGCGTAACATGCCAGAATAATGAAGAAAATCGAGATGAATTGAACGAGATCCGCCTGGGTATTAAAAAGCAGTATTGATCCAACTATGGGATACACAATGAAAAGGCTCAAGCGGATCGAAGTCACTACTGTCATGTTGCCTGTACTATAGGAAGCCTGCTCTGCAACTGCACCTAAAATGGCTGATAAAACATAAAGGACCAACACATCCAAAGGTAATTTCGCAATACCCCAAGAAAAAAGTTCCCGCATTAGCATGTTAAAATAAACAATGGCCACACCACTCATGGTCCCGGCAAAAATGGAAAGGAGTACGGACTTAATTTTGTTATTTATGGCTTTGAAGAGCAATGGGATTAACACAAGACCGGGCATTAGGAACAGGAGAATCATCATAGGCAAGTTGGTTCTGAAATACTCAACGGGCTTGGACCTTAACGCGATGATTAGCGTCATCGCAACAATGACTAATGAAAGAACATAATCCGTCTTAAAGACCTGTTCCTTTAAAAAATAACCCGATAAAAAAACAATCAGCACAATATTCCAGCCTGCCATCGATGTAATAATATGGGGAGCCAAGGTTTGGGCAGCAATACTATTGGGGACAGCAGCTACAATATAAGCCAGGAAAATTCCTAAAAGCCATATCCAGAAGAGCTTCCTGTCCGGCCTGCCTTTTTTCTTCAATCCTATCCACGGTATTCCTTTTTTTTGAAGAACCATTCCTATCGAGGCAATGGTTGATCCTGACAATGCTAGTAAAATAGGAGCCATCTTTCCTCCAAGGCCATGTTATTTTGTTTGCCTTTTTACTTTTTTTGTTTTATCATGAAAAAAAGTTCGTGTAAATTCTTTTTGCAACAATTAATAATCAAAGAGGATGATATTATGTTTAGAGGTATAAAACGCTTCGCTCTATACCTATTAGGTTTTCTGTATCCTGTTTTTCTTATTCTACTCACTGTGTTGTTCTTATTTTCAATAATCAAATATGCGATTGATGCCAAAAGAATCAACTCATCAATGACAAAGATCGTGATATTTCTGGGTGGTTTCCTCGTATTTATGTGCACAAACCTTCTAAAGGGTATTTTCTTTAAGTTTGACGAGCCAGTTGGACATAAGATTGACAAAAATCTTGCACCCCACCTTTTTTCTCTATTATACCAAATAAAAAGAAAAATTCATGGTAAAAAAATCCATAAAGTCATCATCGACAATCAACTTAACGCTTACATAGAAGAAGTACCCAGACTGGGAGTTTTTTGGGGCTATAGACGTACGCTTGTTATTGGCCTTCCCCTGCTTCTCGCTTTAAATGAGAAGGATCTTGGTGCTGTCCTCGCACATGAGTATGCCCATTTCTCCAAAAAGCACGGCAAGTGGCGTGCTCGCATCTTCAGAAGCCATAAAATGTGGAAAAAAATATATGAGAGCTATAAGGAAAAGGGGGAGAGAAATTTCCTTATATCAAGGTTTGCTTTTTGGTACCTGCCAAAAGTAGAGGATATACTCTTTTCCACACAAAAGCGAGAGGAACTCGAAGCAGATGCCCTGGCCGCCCGTATATCGGGGAATCAAACCTGTGCCGATGCTTTGATTAAAATGAAAATCTACGAGGTAAAGCTTCAGCGTTTCTATGCAGAATTAAATCATATAGCCGGTCACTCCCCGGAACCTGTACAAAACTTCTTTTCCATGATGGAAGCATCGTTTAAAGCCTCCCTTCCTGATGATGTGATTAATGCTATTCTGGAAAGCCTCCGGAAGCACATGGCTCTTCCCTTTCATACCCACCCTTCTACAAGTGAGAGAATCGAAGCCATTAAAGCTGCCATAAGGGTTCCGGATGAAACCGAACACCCTGCCTATAGCACCCTTATCGTCACCCTTGATATAATGAACAACCTTAACGGAATGTATGTTAAAAATATTTCCGAATCCTGGCAGCAGAGATATCAAAAGCTACAGGAGGATATCAATATCCGCCATACATTGGATAAAGCCCTTGAAGACGGTACCCTGGATAACAACGGCACCCTATCAAGAGGGTTATTAATTGAGAGATATGACGGTACATCGGAGGCCTTGTCTGCCTTTGAGGCAGGTATGAAGACTTACCCAGACTTTCTGCCCCTGGAATATCATTACAACCGTTTATTGCTAAATACTAACGGGGAATTGGCTGAAGAAGCGCTAACTCAGCTCATGAGCGAGGATGCTCAGCTCATTCCTCCTGTCTGTCGTGAACTGATGAATTATCATCTGCTGCATCAAAACAAAGAGAAGGCTTTACAATACTACTATTATGCCATAAGATTCATGGAGACCAATGAGGAAGCTAAAAAAGAACGCAGCTCCCTTTCGCAAGTCCTTAAACCCCACGATCTTTCAGATGCCACTCTTTTGAAGCTTATGGAATCCATTAAGAAATACCGTCAAATCAAAAAGGTATATGTCGCGATAAGCGATTTAAAGCTGACAGATGACTTCCCCCTATATTGCATCGGTATCAACTACAAATGCAGCAGAAAAAAGGCGTTGAAAATACAGCAGGAAATAGCGGATCAAAGCATTATCGGTTGGGAGGCCTTTTATATTCCAATCAACCGGAACAGAGAATTGGAGCTTAAATTCATCGCTCTTCACAATAGCCGAATACGCTGACAAAAAAGAGGATGTCTCTAAATAAT
>JAEYPI010000236.1 GCA_023410885.1 Bacillota bacterium | reverse complement strand
GTAAAGGGGTTGCCAAATCAGGAGTCACTATCGGTGGCTGTGAACCGAATGACGTAGGGGCAGGAGAGGATATGGGCGAGTCAGGTGAGGCCCCAAAAACGGGTAAGTCACGATTAACGAAAGTAATATTGGGTGTAAGCCCTTGTGAAGGTACTCCGGCGTATTGGGTAAACAGTGTCAAAATCAGCATAACAACAATAAGGATGCGACTTATCATAGTATCCCTGCTTTCATAAAAGTATATTAGAAAGCAAGGCAGTTCATTAGCAAAAATTGTTCAATTTTTCATTGTGTTTATGGCGGGATTAAAATAGAACTTATAGTTTGTCCCCTCAATACTAGAGTTCGCCTTATTCATACGTTCGTTCTATGGTCTGATGATTGTATCAACATCTAAAATCCCCAGAAGTTTCCAAGCTTTGTATAACCATAAATTAATATGCCTATTCTATATGTATTGGATCAGATGCTCTTGGTGTTAAAACGAAGGGCTTGAATATATTAATTAGTGTACTCGTTATTGGGGTAAGTTATCTGATGGGAAGATAATTGACAGACCAAACAAATTTGATACAATAAATGAGGTGAATGAATCTTCAGGGGGTATTAGGGATGAAAGAATTTTATGAGATAAATGTCGCTGGTCTTACCCGGCGTTTACCTTTGTGTCCAATTAATAATGAATTGTATATCGGGGCTTTTGTTCTGTTTGGTGATGTAGAGCTTACAAAGGCCTGTGCTACCGAGCTTTTGAAAATAGCACCCGAATATGACGTGATGATTACAGCTGAGAGCAAGGGTATTCCTCTCATTTACGAAATGGCTCGCCAAGCCGGTAATAACAAATACCTTGTGGCAAGGAAAATGGCCAAGCTTTATATGAAAGATGTCGTTTCTGTTGAGCTTCAATCCATAACCACAGCCAAAAAGCAGGTTCTTTTTATTGACCGGGAGGATGTCGAATATATGAAAGGTAAGCGCGTTCTCATTGTAGATGATGTGATCAGCACGGGCGAATCGGTCAAAGCGGTTGAAAAGCTGGTTTATGAAGCAGGAGGAATCGTGGCGGGCAAGATGGCTATTTTGGCCGAGGGCGATGCCAATAAACGGGATGACATTTTATTCTTAGAGCATCTACCCTTGTTTAACAATAAGGGTGAAATACTTTAATTTAACATTATCACGCTTATCAATGAGCTGCTTCCAAAAGTGAGGCAGCTTTTTTGTTCCTTTTAACTACATCATGAGATTATTTTTTTGGCAAGGCATATCTATAATTTTTCAATTGCAGGTCATAATAAAGGGAATAAAGTGCCATAAATAAAATCGGTTAACAAACATGCAACCTCCAAACTTAAGATTGCTTGCAGGTGGATTATGAGCTTTGGTAAAAGCAAGAAGACAGGATCCGACAGTACAGAACCTAATGAAAAAGTAAAAATTACTCTGGTTAAATCACTGGAGGATAATGTCAGTCAATTTGAGCAACTCTTTTTGAATGATGATACCTTTGTGAGACGATATTTTTCAAACCAGGAACAGGCCAAGGCTAAATTTTGCGTCCTCTTTTTCGATGGCATGGTCGATGTTGAAACCGCTAATCGAAGCATCATACAACCCCTTGTCCAAAGCACCCTGCCCAAGAACTTTGAAGGGAATATGGATGTTATTTTAAAGCAGGTGGTGCTCTCCAATCAGACCCAAAAATCTGATAAAACGGAAGAAATAATAGAAAAGCTACTGCGTGGTGACAGTATTGTATTAATGGATAATTCCAATGAAGCTTTAATTGTTTCTACCAAAGGTTGGAAGACAAGATCAATCAATGAGCCCGTTAATGAGCAAGTTCTCAGAGGGCCGAGAGAAGGCTTTGTGGAGTCTATTCTTATCAACCTTTCAATGATACGCAGAAGAATAGCAACACCTCACTTAAAATTTAAGTCATTAACCTTAGGTGTACAGACTCAAACCAAGGTCACAGTCTGTTATATTGAGAATATCGTCAATCAGCAAATCCTTGACGAAGTGTTTGAAAGGCTAAACAAGATCGATATTGATAGTATATTGGAATCAGGTTATATAGCTGAACTCATTAAAGACTCCCCATATTCACCTTTTAAAACCATCGGGAGTACGGAAAAACCGGATGTAGCCGTTGCTAACCTTTTGGAAGGCCGTATAGTCATCGTAGTAGACGGAACCCCTGTGGTGATCACATTACCCTTCTTGTTTCAAGAGTATTTCCAAACAGATGATGATTATTATATCAATTTTTATTACTCAACAATCAACAGAATATTAAGATTCCTGGGCTTTGTTCTGACTGTTTCTGCACCGGGATTTTATGTAGCCATTCTGACCTATCATCAGGAAATGATCCCAACCCCTCTTCTTCTGAGCTTATCCGCTGCAAGGGAAGGTATCCCGTTTCCTACCATTGTTGAAACCCTGGGGTTACTCTTAGTTTTTGAAATGATGAGAGAAGTCGGAATGCGTATTCCTGTAACGATAGGACAGACCATAAGTATTCTGGGAGCCATTGTTTTGGGAACTGCAGCAGTTGATGCCAGAATTGTCAGTGCATCAGTCATTATTTTAGTTGCCCTATCCGGATTAACGGGGCTCATGATCCCTAAAATAAAAGGGCCTGCCATAACGCTAAGAGTTTTGTTTGTCATTCTAGCCGGGTTCTTAGGGATCTATGGGCTGGTCTTCGGCGTTATTGGACTTTTTCTCCATTTGTGTGGTATACGTTCCTTTGGTGTTCCCTATATGATGGTTTTTTCTTCGCTAACTCCTGGGGAGATTAAGGATACCTTTATCAGAGCACCCTTATGGTTTATGAAGACGCGACCTAAATTC
>JAEYPI010000222.1 GCA_023410885.1 Bacillota bacterium | reverse complement strand
CGGTTATATCTGCCAATCCAAGACTATAGGCTTGGCATATTGAAAGCTGATGGGCTTCAGCCAGTGCATCTCTATCAGCTATTTCATTGGCTTTTAAAGCTCCGGCATCTTCTTCCAAAAAGAGATTGTACCTGAAAGAAAGGAGCTGCATGAGTCCTGATACGGCATATTGTCTTTCAATTAGTCCGTTTTGGGCATAATCTGTTATATAAGTCTGGATTAAAGCGGTGTCTTCATCATCGAAGAAGAATAGAATACGAATAGCTTTTTCCCAGTCTGCTACGTTAAGGGGGTCCACAAAAGTTTCAGGCTTTGACAGATGATTTAAAATATAATCTTTATTATCCTGACCTATAAAAAGCTCAGAGTGCTCATCAAAATATGGGGCAAGGATAATACTCAGTCGCTCCAATTCATTTTGCATGGGTGACAAAGCTGATTGTGAAGGGGTATAGGATGATTCGGATTCTCTGGGGGTTGCCAGATTGACGGCATTTGTTGATACTTCATCGTATATCTCCTCTGAGATCCCCTTTTCATGACTTTGCATTGTATATTCGGAATTACATGATGATAAGAGAAAACCGGCTATTAAGGTAAGGCATAAGAGGAGTATTCTGGTTTTCCTGCCCAATAGCATGATATACCTCCTATATTTCAGTTACCATTGTTTAAATTCCTATACATCTTTACTTACATTATAATCTTTTCTGGACAAGAGTAAACCCTTTATATGATAATTCTAGCCGGCCCAATTGAAAGGTTTAAAATGAAAATGTTCAGTGTATGCTATTATTGATGGCCCTTGGTTGCGAATTGGATGGATATGGGTTATACTCTTATTCAATAAATAAAAGATGGGAGAGAATCCGAATGAATGAATGGGGGAACAAGCTCAAAGGCTATATCATACTGATTACCTATGCAATTTTGCTTTATCTAGGTATATCCCATATTAAAGAGGTACTGGCCTTTATCGGTACTATTATATCAGTACTATCGCCCTTCATTCTTGGTATTGTATTTGCTTATATATTAAATATTATAATGAGCTTGCTTGAGGAAAAGCTGTTTCATAAGCTTGAAGGTGCAAAACGCCCCTTTGTAAGAAAGCTGAAACGCCCTCTATCCCTTTTGACAACCTTTGTTCTTGTATTTGCTTTTTTCACGGCAATTCTCTTATTTGTGGTGCCACAACTGACAGAAAGCATTTCAATGCTTAGCCGTAATATGGAGGGCTATTTAAAATCTTTGCAGAAATTCATAAATGATACGACGGCAAAATACAATCTGACGGGAGAATTTTGGAGCAGCATCACTATTAATTGGCATGAAATCGTTACAAAAGCCGGCCAGGTTATATCGGCTACAGTGCCCCAGATTCTCTTGTTCACCTATGGCCTTACCAATAGTATTATCAATGTCATCATGGGCCTTATTGTCTCTGTCTATTTACTGGCCACCAAAGAGAAAATGATGAAAATTCTAAAAAAGCTGACCTTTGCTTATACTTCAAAAGCCACATCAGCACGTATCATTGAAACCAGTGCCCAGACTAATAAGGCTTTTCAGAATTTTATAGGAGGGCAATTAACCGAAGCGCTCATCATCGGCGTGCTAGTGTTCATTGGTATGCTGATATTCAGATTTCCCTATGCCCTGCTCTGTAGTGTGATTATAGCGGTCACAAGTGTCATTCCCATCTTTGGTGCTTGGATTGGCGCTATTCCGAGTGCTTTTATCATTCTCATGGCTCAGCCTCAAAAAACATTATGGTTCATTCTCTTTATTGTTGTGCTTCAGCAGCTTGAGGGCAACCTTATATACCCCCGAGTGGTGGGGAATTCCATTGGACTGGATGGTCTGTGGGTGTTGTTTGCCATTGTGGTAGGCGGCAGTCTGTTCGGCCTTATTGGCATTTTATTGGGAATTCCGGTATTTGCGGTTCTTTATACGATTATACGGCGAATCACAAATCGCAAGCTGAAAGAAAAGAACATTATTATTCATTAATCGGCCTATGGGGTTCAACATAGTTCAGCTGGCTGTTATACCTTTTTTTTAACTTGATAGCAATAAAAAAAGCAGGAGTTCATATTAAATGACTCCTGCCTTTTTTAAAAAGCCTTATCCTTACTTCTTAGAGGTTCTTTTTTTTACCACCTATGTTCTTTAATGAAAAGAAGCAAAGCAATAAGAAGAACGTTAAGGTAGAATAAGCTCTGTTATTCAGATAACAAGATTATTTAATAACCCTTCTGGCACCAACATAATGGCTGGTGTAATAGGATGATGTCAGATCGGATATCATCACCTTCTCCTTACCCGAGCTGGCATGGATAAACTGGTTATTGCCTAGATATATACCAACATGGGAGGGGCCTGCCTTGTATGTTTCAAAGAACACCAAATCTCCCGGCTTCAAATCGCTTTTTGAAACACTGGTGCCTGATTTATACTGGTCGGATGATACCCTCGGAAGGGTGATACCGTGCTTACCATATACGTAATGAATGTATCCCGAACAGTCAAACCCTGAAGGTGATGTACCTCCCCAAACATAGGGTACGCCAAGATAGCTTTTTGCGGTGGCTATAATTTTTGAGGCAGTACTCGAAGTAACGGGAGTGGCAGCCGGTTTTGTCGTGCTAACAGCTGTCTTAGGCGTTGCCTTCGGAGTAGCCTTAGGCGTTGCTTTCGGAGTCGCCTTGGCTGTGGCCTTAGGGGTAGCCTTTGGGGTGGGTGTTACTGTATCGGCCGCAGTTACCTCATCCTTTGTAGAAGTAGTTGCCTCTTCGGATTCGCTGTTTCCAATAGCTGAATCTGTTACATCCGGGGATGATGCCTCGGCCTTATATTGCGCAGCCTCTAAAGACTGAGTATTCAGGCTAACGGTGTAAATTACCGAAAATATAGCAAGAGCAGATGCTCCGGTAATCCATAATTTTTTCATAGTATCGCTCCTCTCTTATTCGCCTGCGAGGTTAGTTGCCGGGTTCGGAAAGAGGCCATCCTAATGTCGAAGGCCAAGGCCTTGAGACATATTAACCCCGATAGATATTCCCCCCGCTCCAGTAAATGGATTCGGCGTTTCTTGTGTACCCACATTGTAAACGATGGACCAAGGATGGTTCAACCAGTAAATAATGTTAAAAGATGATAAAACGTTGTTATGCCACAGGTTTACCGGTACAAAAAAAGTGCAGTGAGGGTTGTTTTGATGTTTGCTTTTACTTGGTTTAGTAAGGTAAAATAGAATATTGTAAAGCGAAGGTATTCTAAACCGAAGACAATTTGCTTTTCATAGTGAACATATTCAAAATTATTGAATGGGTGGTACAGATGAATAGACCAGTCTTAGTCATTATGGCAGCAGGTATGGGCAGCAGATATGGAGGTTTAAAGCAAATAGACCCCATTGATGAGCAGGGTCATCTGATCATTGACTTCTCCATCTATGATGCCATTAAAGCCGGTTTTGAAAAGGTTATTTTTATCATTAAAAAAGAAAACGAAGCCGATTTTAAAGCACGAATTGGTGATAGAATAGCACGGCAGGTTCAGGTTGAATATATTTATCAAGAGCTTGACTATTTACCGGAGGGATATAAGGTTCCGGAGGGAAGAACCAAGCCATGGGGAACAGGCCATGCTGTTTTAAGCTGTTATGGAAAAGTGGACGGACCCTTTGCGGTTATTAACGCCGATGATTATTACGGAAGCCACGCTTTTTCCATGATTTATAATTATCTGTCTAAGGCACGGGATGACGAAAAATATCGTTATGCTATGGTAGGCTATGTCCTTGAGAATACCCTGACTGAGAATGGTTATGTGGCAAGGGGTGTTTGCACCACCGGTGCGGACGACTCTCTTTTGAATATTAAAGAAAGAACACATATTGCGAAAAGAGAAAGCGGAGCAGCCTATACCGAGGACGGTCAAACCTGGGTCTCCATCCCCGAGGGCAGCATCGTTTCCATGAATATGTGGGGATTTACCAATAGCATTCTGGAAGAATTGAGGAGCAGATTCAAAAGCTTCCTTGATACCAGTCTAACCAATAATCCTCTCAAGGCAGAGTATTTCCTGCCCGATGTGGTTGGTGAGCTTTTGAAAGAGGATAGGGCGACCGTTAAAGTGCTTAAATCCCTGGACAGATGGTACGGGATAACCTATAAGGAAGATAAGGAAATGGTTGTCTCCGCTTTAGCCGGCTTAAAAAAGGAAGGACGTTACCCCGAAAGGCTTTGGAACAAATAGGGAGCCTTGCTAATATCCTGTTTAGTAAATATATAATGCCTTATGGGGGATATGGAATGACAAGAGAAGAGGCATGCTCGACAATTGAAGAGGTGATCGGGCAGATGGCCTACCAAGGCCAGGCAGTTGAGCATTACAGCTATGGAAACGGACACATTAATGATACCTTTGTTGTGGTTTGTGATATAGGGCAAAATAAAACCATTAAGTATCTGCTTCAGAGAATGAATCAGGACGTTTTTAAAAACCCCTTGGAGCTCATGGAAAATATCATGAATGTCACAACATTCTTAAGAAAAAAGATCATCATGAACGGTGGAGACCCTGAACGAGAGACCTTGAACGTCATACCGGCCAAGGATGGGAAAAGCTACTACAGGGATAGCTTGGGCGGCTATTGGAGAAGCGATCTGTTTATTGCGGATACGCTTTGCTTTGAGTCGGTAGAGAAGCCCGAAGACTTTTATAAAAGCGGGTTTGCTTTTGGTCGTTTTCAGAGGCTTCTGGTTGATTACCCAGCTCATACCCTTTATGAGACCATTAAAAATTTTCATAATACCGCTTTGAGATTTAAGACCTTTAAGAAGGCTATTGAAGAAGATGTATGCAGCCGAGTAAAAGATGTCAGGGATGAGATTCAATTTGCCCTTTCAAGAGAGTCGGAGGCAGGTATCCTGGTAGACTTGCAAAAAACTGGTGAATTACCTGTCCGGGTCACACATAACGATACGAAGCTCAATAATATACTTTTTGACCAAGCCACAGGAGAAGCCCTTTGTATCATTGACCTGGATACGGTCATGCCAGGCCTTGCCGTTAATGACTATGGAGATTCCATTCGTTTTGGGGCCAGTACTGCAGCCGAAGATGAAACCGATTTATCAAAGGTCAGTATGAGTCTTGATTTATTTGATACCCATACAAAGGGGTTTTTACAAGGATGTGCGGGAAGCCTGACAGAGAAAGAGCTTGATATGCTTCCCATGGGAGCCAAGCTCATGACCTTCGAATGTGGTATACGCTTTCTGACTGATTATCTACAGGGTGATGTTTATTTTAAGATTCACAGGGAAAAACATAATCTAGACAGGTGCCGTACCCAGTTCAAGCTTGTAGCCGATATGGAAGCCAAGTGGGACAGCATGAAGCAAATTGTTAATCAATACCGATAAAACGGAAAAATAAAGATTCAATTCAGGAGGTTTGATGATGGCTATTTTAGTGACTGGCGGTGCAGGATATATCGGGAGTCATACCTGTGTGGAGCTTTTGAATGACGGATATGAAGTGGTTGTTTTGGATAACCTATCCAATTCCAGTGAGAAATCCCTGGAGCGTGTTCAGGAGATCACAGGGAAAAGTTTAAAATTCTATAAGGCTGATTTATTGGACAGAGCAGCCATAGAGGACCTGTTTGAAAGGGAGTCCATCGACGCTGTCATTCACTTTGCAGGTCTTAAGGCAGTGGGAGAATCGGTAGCCAAGCCTTTAGCCTATTATACCAACAATATCACAGGAACCCTTATTTTATGTGATGTCATGAGAAAGCATGGCGTAAAGGATATGGTTTTCAGTTCCTCCGCAACGGTATACGGCAACCCAAAGACCGTTCCAATCAAAGAGGACTTTCCTCTTTCTGTGACCAACCCCTATGGCAGAACAAAGCTAATGCTTGAAGACATATTCAGGGACTTTTACGTAGCCGATAAGGATTGGAATATTATTTTACTTCGCTATTTTAATCCCATCGGCGCCCATAAGAGCGGGAGAATAGGCGAAAATCCCAAGGACATCCCCAATAACCTGGTGCCATACATTACCCAGGTTGCGGTTGGTAAATTGGACTGCCTGAGTGTTTACGGCAATGATTATGATACGCCTGACGGTACCGGCGTGCGGGATTATATTCATGTGGTTGATCTTGCGCAGGGCCATGTGAAAGCCATCGAGAAACTGAAGGAAAAGCCCGGGGTCCTGGCCTATAATCTGGGTACAGGTAAAGGCTATAGCGTACTGGACATGGTTAAAAGCTTCGAAAATGAGTGTGGCAGGGAGATTAAATATGCCATCAAACCCAGAAGACCCGGAGATATAGCCACTTGCTATGCAGACGCCACCAAGGCCAAGGAAGAGCTTGGCTGGGTAGCAACAAGAGGCCTTGAGGAAATGTGTGAGGACTCCTGGAGATGGCAGAAGAATAATCCAAACGGTTATGAAGGCTAGGCCGCGTAGCGTAATATTTACAAGAATCAGAGGACTTGGACGCCTTCTGTAAATTTAATGATGAAAGACATGGTGGGTAAAACCGTCATGTCTTTCACCATTTTTCTATCTATTATCGGGTCGAGGCTTGTGGTGCATTCCCTCAGGAACGCACCTCTATTAACGGGTCGAGGCTTGTGGTGCATTCCCTCAGGAACGCACCGCTATTATTGCTCCTGAGCAAAAATAGCGATTTGGCAGTTGGTAACACAAATAGTTGCATTCTTAGCGAAAACAGGTCTGACCTTAACGATATAGGTGCAACAGCTCGGGCAGGAAGTGCAATCGCAAAAGTCGAAGCTGAAGGATTGCGCAAATCTATCATCTGTTTCAACCTCGAAGCTCCAAGTGCCTAAGACGCATTCGGGAAAATCCTTACAGCATCTGACTAGGTCAAATTCCAATTGAACCCGACTTTCACAATTAGGTACAAAATGGATGATGCTGGAGAACTCGACCTTAATCTTTGGCAAACTCAGACAGGTTGTATCTATTATTACATGTGCCACTGTCCCGGGTGTACAAGCACAAGATGCCTTTTTTTCAATACTACTGCTGTCGTTGGCAGTGAATGTAAATCCTCCGCCGTTTCCGCATTCGAACAGTATTGGCTTTGGGCGTGGGTGTTCTTCTTCGTTTCTTACATAGTCCGGCATAATCAATATACCATCGCTGTTTATGCTAGTGTATAGTATTCGCTAAAGAAGAGGTTGGTGAAAGGTTTTAAGCCTATTGTGACAGCAATAGCTTTTTCCAACACAGGCTTGTTTTCTTTTGCTCACCAATGATACGATAATGGGGGCTTGTTTTATGATGCATAAAGCTTAGGAAGGTGCATTTATTGGAAAAGACTGAAACATCTAAAAAAGCGTATGAATCCATCATTGATTCTATAAAATCCGATATTCTTGCAGGAAGGCTTAATGTTGGTGAAAAGCTGCCACCTGAACGTGAGCTTGCCCGGCAGTTTGGTGTGAGCCGTACATCTATCAGGGAGGCTTTGCGTACCCTTGAGATTCTTGGGGTTATAGAAAGTATTCAGGGCTCCGGCAACTTTATTGCGAGGAACTGCGAAAAAAGCCTGATTGAATCGATGTCTATGATGTTCCTATTACAACAGATCAGCAATTTACAAATCAGCCAATTGAGAGAGGCTCTTGAAATAAAGGCTTCACTTCTGGCTGTTGAAAATATTACAGATCAGCAAATTAATCACCTTGAAGAAATTATTAAAGAGATGGCCACTACCCAAGAGGAAAGAAAAAATGTGGCTTTGGATAAAGAGCTCCATGATATTATCGCATTAGCGTCGAAGAACAGTCTGATTATACAGATACTCCATATCCTGTCTGAATTAATCAGTAAGGATATTAAGTATCACAGACAGGAAATACTCAGCAACAGCGATAATGCCCCAAGGCTTCAGCGTATCCATGAAGAGATGGTAGAAGGAATGAAGAACAGAGATGCTGCGGCTATTTACATAGCTGTTACAAAGCATTTTGCCATCATCGCAGAACATCTTAGAAATAACCAGTAAATCAATCATTTTAACAACACTCATCATGCAGATTCTAGATTTTTACATCAAAAAATAATAATTCTGATAGACAATCTCATGATGATTTTGTAAGATTAAACTATGGATTGGTATGACCAATATTTTAGTGAAGCATAGGTTTCAAACAGCATCTATGAGAGTAGTCCTTTTTCGGCAAATTGGTCAGACCAATTTTCGATTATGGGTTGAGGCCTGTGATGGGAGGCCTCTTATAAAGCACCCTATGCATAGCATTTTATCTGGTTTCGCGAAAGGGGTCTTAAGATGAATATCTTAGTATGTATTAAACAGGTACCGGGTACAAACAAGGTAGAGGTTGACCCGGTCACCGGTGTTTTAAAAAGAGATGGTGTAGATTCAAAGATGAATCCTTATGATCTGTATGCTCTCGAAACGGCCATAAGGCTAAGAGAAACGCATGGCGGCACGGTAAAGGTTATAAGCATGGGTCCGCCCCAGGCCAAGCTCATTATTAAGGAAGCCTTTTCCATGGGTGCTAATGAGGGAATATTGATTTCAGACAGAAAATTCGGTGGCTCCGATGTTTTGGCTACAAGCTATACGCTTTCACAAGGAGCTGCACAATCAGGCCAATTTGACCTGATACTCTGCGGAAAGCAAACGACGGACGGCGACACCGCTCAGGTTGGACCTGAAATGGCTGAATATCTCAATATCCCAAGCCTATCCAATATAAAAAGAATCGTTGAAGTCACTGATAAAGCTATTACCGTCGAAATGGACATGGCAGAAACAGTTGAAATTGCTCAAGTAGAATTTCCTTGTCTTTTATCTGTTGAGAAAGATATATACCAGCCAAGACTGCCATCCTATGTTAAAAAAATGGCTGCAAAAAATCAGGAAATAAGGATCATAACCTTTAATGATCTTGAGGATAAGGATGAAAAGAAATATGGTTTAAATGGGTCCCCTACACAAGTTCAACGCATCTTTCCGCCCGAGGCCAATACCCGTCGTGAGCTTTGGAATGATGATTTTGACAAGCTTACGGATAAAATGCTTCGTAAATTAAAAGAACTGAAATTTATTTAGGGGGTAAGCATTATGGGAAAACTAATCATACATCAGGATAAAATTACAAATATTGATCAATTCATAGGTATATGTCCGTTTAAAGCATTAGAAAACAATGGTGGTATTGTTGAGGTCAACGGAGCCTGCAAGATGTGCAAGCTTTGCATTAAAAATGGTCCCGTTGGTGCGGCAGAGCTCGTAGAGGAGAAGCTGCATGCGATAGATAAATCTGCCTGGAAGGGTATAGCCGTCTATGTGGATCACATTGACGGAGATATTCATCCTGTAACCTATGAGCTCCTTGGAAAAGCAAAGGAATTAGCCAATAAAATCAAACACAAGGTCTATTGTGTTTTTATGGGTCATAATATTGCAGCCAAAGCAACCGAGCTTCTCCATTATGGTGTTGATGAGGTATTTGTCTATGACGACAAAGCGCTTGATCATTTCAGGATTGACGCTTACGCCAATGCTTTTGAAGATTTTATTAATCAATTAAGGCCAACAGCCATCCTTGTTGGAGCCACCAATGTTGGGCGCCAGCTTGCCCCAAGAGTGGCGGCAAGATTCAGAACAGGGTTGACGGCGGATTGTACCATTCTTGATATTGAGGATAATACCGATCTCGTACAGATCAGACCAGCCTTCGGTGGAAATATTATGGCCGAGATTCATACACCCAATGCCAGACCGCAAATCGCAACGGTACGCTATAAAGTTATGAATGCACCTGTCAGAAGTGAAAGGGCTCATGGAAAGGTAACAGTCTGCACCCTTTCTAAAGAGAAGCTGGCCTCCAGAATTAAAGTCCTGGATGTGGTGCCCAAGCCAAAGGAAAAGCGTATTGAGAACGCCGATATTCTTGTTGTTGCAGGAAGGGGCGTGAGATCCCAAGAGGATTTGAGGCTTATCAGCGAGCTGGCAGACCTTTTAGGCGGTCAAATGGCTTGTACCAGACCCCTTATTGAGGCAGGCTGGTTTAATGCTAAGCAACAAATTGGCTTAAGCGGCAGAACCGTCAGGCCAAAGCTTATTATTACCTGTGGTGTTTCCGGATCGGTTCAGTTTGCGGCGGGAATGAGCAATTCAGAAATAATCTTCGCTATAAACAAGGATGATAAGGCACCTATTTTCAATATAGCCCATTATGGCCTTGTGGGGGATCTTTATACGATCCTGCCAAAGCTTATTGAAGATATAAAGGGTGCAAAGGGGGCGTGAGATATGAGCTACAAGATATTTGACGAACAGGATTGTCTGGCTATTAAACAAATTATAAAGGACGACGAACGGGTTTTATATAAAGAAGCCATCAACGAGGAATACAGCCATGATGAGCTCGGCGGAACAGAATGCTATCCGGACATCGTTATTCAGGTGCTTTCCACACTTGAGGTATCTGAGATTATGAAATATGCTTATGAGCATCATATCCCTGTTACACCCAGAGGCTCGGGGACAGGGCTTGTGGGTGCGGCTGTACCAGTCAGAAAAGGAATTGTCATTGATCTAAGCCGAATGAATCGCTTCCTTGAGCTTGATGAAGAGAACCTGACCATTACCGTAGAGCCCGGTGTTTTGCTGATGGAGCTTTCTAAATACGTAGAGGAACATGATTTGTTCTACCCGCCGGACCCAGGCGAAAAAACAGCGACCATTGGAGGAAATATCAGTACCAACGCAGGCGGTATGCGCGCTGTCAAATATGGTGTCACCAGAGACTATGTTCGTGGGCTGGAGGTTGTTCTGCCCAATGGAAGCATTATCAATCTGGGGGGCAAGGTGGTTAAAAACAGTTCGGGCTATGCCCTCAAGGACTTGATGATTGGCGCAGAAGGGACTCTGGGTATTATCACGAAGGCCATTTTAAAGCTATTACCCCTTCCCAGAAAGACCATCAGCCTTCTGATTCCTTTTCCAACCCTTGAGCAGGCCATCAGAACGGTACCCCTGATTATCAAATCCAAATCAATTCCAACAGCAATAGAGTTCATGCAAAGAGAAACGATTATAGATGCTGAGGAGTTTTTAGGCAAGAAATTTCCCGATAATCAGTCAGACGCTTATTTGCTATTGAAGTTTGACGGTAATTCTACCGAGGAGATAGAAGGAAGCTTTGAAAAGGTGGCACAGATTTGCTTGGATCAGGGCGCGCTTGACATCTTGATCTCTGATACCGAGGAGCGTAATGAGTCCATCTGGAAAGCTCGTGGTGCCTTTCTTGAGGCTATAAAAGCCTCAACCACCTATATGGATGAGATCGATGTTGTGGTTCCCAGAAACAAGGTCAATGAAATCGTGGAATTTAGCCATGAGCTCCAAAAAAGGGTGGGTGTCAGAATTAAAAGCTTTGGCCATGCGGGGGACGGTAATCTCCATGCCTATGTTTTAAAGGATGACTTAAGTGAGGAAGAGTGGGAGAAGCGGCTTGCCCTGGCGATGGATGAAATGTATAAAAAGGCGAGAGAACTCAATGGTCAGGTTTCAGGTGAGCATGGTATTGGCTTTGCCAAGAAACCTTATCTTCGAGAGTCGCTGGATGCTGAAATCCTTGAAATCATGGCTGGCATAAAAAAAGCCTTTGATCCTAAGAATATCTTAAATCCCGGAAAGGTATGCCAATAAACGCTTTATAGGGGGTGCTACTTGCAGAGAAAGTCTCTTGGGTGGCACCTTCTTTTATAGCTAACAATTTCTGAGGAGGGGGAGCTGCCAAGGGTATTTAGATGGATTGAGCAACTGCATCCATATGACAATTTGTTAAGCAAACAGAGCAGTCCTTTATAAAAACAGGTATGACTCTCACAAAGTAATTATAGCAGCCGGGAAAGGAGCTGCAGCTGCAGAATATAAACCGGAAGGTCTGTTCGCTGCGTTCACGCTTGTCTATAACATCATATGCCCAGTTACCCACAACACTTTCTTCACTGTTATTGCAGGATCTATACAGTACAAATTCAAGCTGGGCCATTGCTTCCTCGTTTCTTGGAATAAAGCTGATATTACAGGAGAATAAAACCTTTGTTTTCGGTTTTTTTAAGCAGGTTGTGTCAATGGCTATGGTTCCAAGCGTCTTCGGTATACAGGTCTTATGGGGTGTATAAGTCAAGGTTTCCCCTTTATTTGCAACAAATGCGAAGCCTTGTCCTGTTCCGCATTCAAATATTATATCATCGGGCTGCTTACCCAATACTTTGCATCGAATTAGTGACTTGTCACTGCATTTGTCGATTATCTCCCCGAGGGCTCCTTCTTTGGGTGTAATATCAGCATCACAGAGGGGTGCCTTGATTTCATTTTCTGTCTGAGGGGCCTCTTCTTTCGGGCTTGGCTCAGTTATAATGTAGTAATCGGTATACTGATCTTTGTTAACATCATACAAACGGTCTAAATGAGTGCTTGTTTGCGTTACCTTATTCTCAAATAGAGTGTCATCTGAATTAGAAAAGCGATAACAATTTTTTTGCTTTTCCAGGTCCTCTAAATAATCTTCCTCGCTATGCCGGCGCCTCGAGTGCTTACACTCAACTATTGATGCCCAGCCCGGATAATCGCTGAAATATTTTTCCCACATGTGTTCCCAATTGACGTGAATTGTTTTCACTAGCAAGCACCTCCGGCAAAGTCCTACTTACTAAGTATTTTATGCCATGGTGCTCAAACTGGTTATTTAGGACATGGTTAAAATAGAACAATGCGTTCTTTCCTGTTTCCAATATCATATTCATAGATTGTATAAGGATCCATGGAGGGTTGATATGAAATTCGTTCTTTCTAAAAGGGCTAAAGGGCTATTGGGTATTTTTCTGGTTATCTCTTTGGCTGCGTTATTACTCGTAAATGCGGCAGGGTATCTTTTGGATATAAAGGCTATTAATGTGTTTGCAGCTATGGCCGAGATTAACAAATACGAGATCCGCAGCCGGCTTCTAATGGAAGCAATGGACTACGTAGGTGTGTGTGATCCGGAAAAAGCGGTTGATGTCTGGGCAGGCGGATTAATGCAGCGGAGCGCAGCGATGCAATATTCGGTCATGACGAAGAATCTTAAGAATAAATATGCTGAGCAGCTGGAGGAGACCTTTCCCAATTGGGTGACAGGGATATCGAGTCCCTGGATTGACAGTTACAAAATAATAAAGCGGGAATCGCTTAATGAGAATAACCAAAGCTTTGAGCTGCTTTTCTCAACCCGAACATCCACGGGCCCGGCGGGAGATTATAAAGCCAATATCACCCTGGAGCAAGAGGGGGAATTCTGGCGGATTACAAAGATTAATACCGATAAAGGATTAAAAGTATATACCGGGTTTAAATAAGCCCCAAAGAGCGATGGGGATATACTGCAGCGATTCATTATTATACCATATGAAGATTTATTGATAATTAAACGGGCTTTGTGTTATTATAGGCTGTAAAAGATTTTTAGCAACCTTTTTTTCGTTTTGCAGTTTTTATCGTTAGAATGGGGAAAGGAACATGAATAAAGTAGAGCTTTTAGGAAGGTGGACTAAAGAAAAGTCCGAGGAACTTTATGGTATAAAGAATTGGGGCGCAGGCTATTTTTCAGTCTCCGAGCAGGGTGAGGTGCTGGTGAATCCCTATAAGGACAATGATTTGGCGGCTATCAGCCTTATGGATATCATATCGGGCATCCGGGAACGTGGAATGGATATGCCTGTATTGTTGCGCTTTGAGAATCTTTTGGATTCACAGATTTCTTTTCTCAATAACTCCTTTGGCGACGCCATGAGAAAGCTCAATTACAAAGGAGAATACCGTGGTGTATATCCCGTTAAGGTTAATCAGCAGCAGCAGGTGGTTTATGAAGTTACTAAATTTGGACAGCGCTATCATCATGGTCTTGAGGTAGGAAGCAAAGCCGAGTTGGTGGCTGCGCTTTCTGTTATGAAGGATAGGGAAGCCTGTCTGATCTGCAATGGTTATAAGGATGAAGAATTCATTGATTTGGGATTATATGCTGTTAAAATGGGCTTCAATTGCTTTTTTGTCATTGAAATGCCCGGTGAGCTTGATCTTGTTTTGGAACGTTCACAGATTTTAGGTGTTCAACCCAATATAGGCATTCGCATTAAGCTTTCTGCAAAGGCGGGCGGTCACTGGACCGAGTCTGGCGGGGACCGGAGCATCTTTGGCTTGAATATGTCCCAGGTGATCGCCATGGTTGATACCTTGAAAGAGAAAAATATGCTGAGCTCTCTCAAGCTTCTGCATTATCATCTTGGCTCTCAAATACCCAATATCCGGGATATCCGTTCTGCCGTTTTGGAAGCAACCCGTGTTTATGCTGAGCTAGTAAACGAGGGTGCTCCCATGGGATACCTGGACCTTGGCGGAGGCCTTGCAGTGGATTACGACGGCTCCAATACCAACTATACCAACAGCCGTAACTATACTGTTGAAGAATACTGCACCGACATTGTTGAAGCCGTTATGGCCACTTTAGACTCCAGCAATATCCAGCACCCGGTGATTGTAACTGAATCAGGGCGGACAACGGTCGCTTATTATTCTGTTCTGCTCTTCAATGTCCTGGATGTAGAAACCTTTGAGGAGTATAAAATACCTGATAAGCTTGACAGCAATACGACGGAGCAAATAAAGAATCTTTTTGATGTGAATAAAAACCTGACCTTGAAGAATATCCAGGAATGCTATAACGATGCTCTTTACTACCGGGATGCCATTCGGGATATGTTTAAGCATGGCAGTATCAGTCTTCGGGAACGTGCATTTTCAGAAAAGATTTTCTGGAATACCATCCATAAGATTGCCAGAGAGAAGGCCAAGCTGAAAAATGCTCCGCCGGATTTGGAGGATATTGAGAGCGCTATTGCAGATATCTATTATTGCAACTTCTCGGTATTCCAATCCATTCCGGATAGTTGGGCTATTGACCAGTTATTCCCCATTATGCCCCTTCACCGTTTGTTGGAGAGGCCCAAGCGTGAAGCGGTTATTGCCGATATCACCTGCGATTGCGACGGAAAGATAGATCATTTTATTGATTTACATGACGTCAGGAATACACTGCCCGTGCACGAATTGAAAAACGGAGATGACTATTACCTGGGTGTATTCCTGGTGGGTGCTTATCAGGAAACGCTGGGAGATCTCCATAATCTTTTTGGGGATACCAATGTTGTGAGTGTGCGTATCAATCCTGATGGACATTATGATTTTGTAAAGGAAATCCATGGTGATAGTGTGGCTGATGTGCTTTCCTACGTGGAGTTCGACACAAAGGACATGTTGGTGCGTTTCCGTGAAAAAGCTGAGGATGCTGTACGTGACGGACATATAAGCGCCAGCGACAGAAAAGAAATCATGCAGGCTTACGATAACGGTCTTCGGGGATATACCTATTACGAGCGGTAAATCGAACATTGAATAAGTGTCATGATATGAAACGGACCTCTTCCACAAGCTTGGAGGGGTCCTGTTTTTTATGATAGCAGCAAACATTGGCTGTAGCTTGTCGACAAAAGACTTTGATTCGGATATAATACAAAACAAAACAATAAACGATTTTACTTTCTTATTAGAGGATTCTTATTTTCTTAGCGACTATGAAATAAGGGTGAGAAATATGAAAGCCAATATATATGACGTCGTAAAAAAGTCCGGTCTTTCTGTCGTGACGGTATCAAGGGTTATCAACAATGCCTCCAGTGTGCGCAAGTACAATAGGGATAAAGTTCTAAAGGCTATGGAAGAGCTGGGATATGACCCTAATTTTGCCGCACGCAGTCTTGCGAAAGGAAAAACAGGAATCATTGGACTGGTTCTTCCCGTATTCAAGGATGAATTTTTTAATGCAGTAGTTGAAGAAATCAACACAAGCTTGAATGAAAGTGGCTATTTTTTAGCCATGTCATTAGAAGAGCGAAACGGCAATGCACAGGTAAGCAATTATCTTTTTCAAGAAAAGAGAGTGGACGGTATCATACTTCTTTCACCTCGTTTTGAAGACGAATATATTATTGAACTCATGAAGAAGAAAATACCCTTTGTTCTGCTGGATAATCAAAAAATACAATCTGCGGCCTCCTCGGTGTTGATCGATAATTATAAAGGCGGATATAGGGTTACTCAACATCTTATCGGGTTAGGCCATAAGAAGATTGCATTCATTAGCGGCTCCGACCTGTACCTAAGTAATCGCGAGAGAAAGAGGGGCTATGAGGAGGCTTTGAAGGATGCCGGAATACAGCCGTTTGCAATTGACGGGGACCAGTTTGATGCGACTGTGGGCTCTAAAGTAACCGCAAAGTGGCTTGATTCAGGTCATGTACCTACCGCAATATTTGCTGCGGATGACAATATTATGCTTGGTGCCTATGATGCAATAAGGGAAAGAGGGCTCGATGTCCCCACCGATATTTCACTCATTGGCTATGATGATGATCCCTTATCATCCAAGCTCCATCCTTATTTTTCTACAGTGAAACAACCCGCCACCGAGATGGGGAAAAAAGCTGTAGAAATTCTTGTGCAGCTCATTGATAAAAAATTCAAAGAAAATACTTTGGTCATGCTTGAACCGGAGCTTGTTCTAAGGAAATCGACAGCCTCACCAAAAATATAGTCTCTTTTCCCATTTATTATAACCAAGGGAAATACTCCGGCTCTCATTATAAATGAGGGCCGGCGTTGTATTTGAGCATAAATAGTGAGTATATCAGACAGCATAGATTTATTCCAATTGTAAAATACTAAAGACAATAAAAAATTGGGAAGGAGATATGAAATGAAGCACAAGCCCGATGACAGGAGCGACAATGTTGAAAAAATTCAGAGAAATATAAACCATACCATACAAAATATTGAGCTTGCCAATGAAATGATCGATAAGGTGGATAATCAAAAAACCAGGCAGGAGCTCAAGGATAAGAATGAAAAAAGAGAAGCGGCTCTGAATGGTATGCGCGAGGAAATCAGAGATGAGGCCAAAGCCCAGGAGAAGGGCTATCAATAAGGTGCGAGCAACCGGTGCATATTAAACTGTAAGCAGTACGCCGAAAGGGGTACACCATATGAAGCTCTTAAGCATAATGCTTGGGAGCTTTTTTACGCGCCATGGGCTACAGACTTTTTGTTCTATTTGATAGTATAATATCATGGATATCTCATTATCAGGAAAGTATCATTAGTAATGTTTGAATGGGGGTCTTGCATTGCGTAATAGTGTGATAACCGAAAAGAGCAAAATTAAAGAGGTTTATCAGAGTCCCATAGGGCATGACATTATTCACAGGATCCTTTTGCAAATGGGCAAAAGTGAAAGGCTCATTAAAAATGCTATTGTGGGTAATCTGAAGCTCAAAACTCTTGGAAGCTTGACCAAGGGCTTATTGGGAGAGGGCTTTATGGATACCTTCTTAGAGCTTCTCAACAGTGCAGAGCCAACCTTGGAAAATAAATCAGAGCCTATTAAGCCGGCTTGGTGGAAGCAGTCCATCGTTTATCAGATTTATCCCCGCAGCTTTAAGGATTCCAATGAGGATGGGATTGGTGACTTAAAGGGTATCATTGAAAAGCTTGACTATTTGAAAGCTCTGGGAGTTGATATCCTTTGGCTGTCACCTATTTACGATTCACCCAATGATGATAATGGCTATGATATCCGGGACTATCAGAAAATCATGACGGAGTTTGGTACCATGGCTGATTTTGACCTTCTACTTGAGGGCGTGCATCATCGCGGAATGAAGCTCATTATGGATTTGGTGATCAATCATACCTCAGATGAACATCCTTGGTTTCAAGACGCTCTCCATAATCCCGATTCTCCCTATAAGGATTATTATTTGTGGCAAAAATCAACCGATTCGAATCCCCCCAATAATTGGACCTCCTTCTTTAGTGGGTCGGCCTGGAATTATTACGAGGAGCGGCAAGAATGGTGCCTGCATCTCTTCTCTAAAAAGCAGATGGATTTAAATTGGGAGAATGACAAGGTAAGAACGGATCTCTACCAAATGATTAATGGGTGGCTGGAAAAAGGTGTTGATGGTTTCCGGCTGGATGTGATTAATTATATTTCAAAAAAGCATGGCCTACCTCAAGGCGACGAGCGTATCGGTAAGATGATGGGCTTTTATGGGATTGAACACTATTTTTATGGGCCGCACCTCCATGAGTACCTAAGAGAAATGCGCAGGGAGACCTTTGACCACTATGACGTCTTTTCTGTAGGAGAAACCCCCGGTATAGGGTTGGAGATGGGTAGGCTTTTAACGTCCGAGCATCGTAAAGAGCTTGACACGATTTTTTCCTTTGATCATCTTGAGAACCCGGGGAAGGTTCGTTTTGACGATTATCGGTATGACTTAAACTATTTAAAGGAATACTTTACCGATTGGATGGCGCACTACGGAAATGATTGCTGGATGACTTTATTCTTTGAGAACCATGACAATCCCCGTATGATCTCAAAAGTTAACCCCGATCCTCAATACAGAGAGGTCATCGGCAAGCTTTTGGCCATGCTTCAGCTCACCTTGAAGGGCACACCTTTCATTTATCAGGGGCAGGAGTTGGGTATGATCAATGTCAATTTTTCTTCCATCGACCAGTTCCGGGATGTGGAAAGTATTAATCTTTATAAAGCGCTTTTACCGGAAGTCGGAAAGGATGCTGCCCTTAAAAAGATTCTATGCGGAAGCCGGGATCATTCAAGGACACCCGTTCAATGGAGCAATGCACCCCATGGTGGGTTTTCATCGGCAGAACCCTGGATCAAAGGTGGGGATGATTATCGGGAATATAATGTTCAAGATGCTTTAGAAGATCCTCACTCCATTTTGAACTTCTATAAGCAATTGATTGCCCTTCGCAAAGAGGATGAGGCTCTGGTATATGGTGACTTTATGCCTTTATTAAAAAAGAAAAGAAATGTTTTTGGTTATTACAGAGTGCTTGGCCAAACAAAGTATTATGTGGAACTCAATTTATCGGAGATGCCCCAAAAACGCCCTGTTGATTGTGATACCTATAAGTTGATCCTATCCAGTTATAATGAAAGGAATTCGATTCTCAGGGCCTATGAAGCAAATCTATACAGCTGTCAACCCTAACGATGACCAAGGGAGTGTTAAAAGCTTAAAAGTAGTTATCTAGGAGGTACTAATGAGAAGTAATGGTTTTCTGAAGAAGAGAAATAAGCAGTACCCCTCAGTAGGATTATGAAAATCGTAAGGTCCTTTAACAAAAGGAAAAGGAGGTGCATTTATGGTTGGTTTGGCCTTGGAAGGCGGGGGAGCCAAGGGCGCTTTTCATATGGGTGCTGTTAAAGCCCTCATAGAAGAGGGTTATGACTTTCAGGGGGTAACCGGTACGTCAATAGGTGCTCTTAACGGGGCCATTATTGCCCAGGGGGATTTCGAGGTCGGTTATCGCATGTGGGAAACCATGGATAATTCGTTGCTCTTTGAAATGGAGGATATGCAGCTGTCGAAGATTCTCAATAAGCATCTTGATAAAGCTTCGCTACTCCAATTGAAGACTAAAATAAAGACGATAATAGACAATAAGGGCTTGGATACGAGCAAAATACGCGCGTAGCTGGACAGTCTGATTGATGAGCCCAAGCTTCGTGCCTTATCTATGGATTTTGGTTTAGTTACCGTATCCCTTTCGGATCTAAAGCCCTTGGAGCTCTTTAAGGAAGACATACCCGAAGGAAAGCTGGTGTCCTATTTAATGGCCAGTGCCAATCTGCCCGTCTTTAAAAACGAACCCATTGACGGCAAGGTTTTTCTGGATGGTGGCTTTTACGACAATTGCCCCATCAACATGCTCATTCGCAAGGGATATCAAGAAATCATTGCCATCAGGACCTTAGCGCTGGGTGTTTCCCGTAAAGTAGAAGATGATCGTGTGAAGGTCATGAATATTGTTCCCTCGGATGAGCTTGGGAATATTCTGAACTTTGATCACGAAGTAATACTGACCAATTTAAAGATGGGCTATTTTGATGCCAAGCGCGCTATTCATCATCTCAAAGGGAGAAAATATTATATAGAGCCTGTGGAGGACGATTTGATCTTAAAAGGTATCTTATCCATACCCGACAATGTAATAGAATCCATTGGTAAAACCATGAATCTCCCGCCCATGGCGCCAAAAAGATTGTTCTTTGAGAAGATTATTCCACGCGTTTGCCATATGCTTGGTATTCCCCCGACTATGACATATCAGGATGCCATTATTGGTGTGTTAGAAGTTAGTGCGGAAGAAAGAGGTTTGGATAAGTTCAGGATCCGAAAATTAAGTGCTTTCCTTGAGGAAATTAAAAATACCGCGCCGGAAGAGGGCAATCAACGTTCTGGTCAGTTCCTGCCGGGACTCCTCAGGAAAACGGGACTGAATACGGTCCTTTCAAAAGAGTTGATCATAAAGGAAGTGGCTCAAGAACTACTCAGCACCCTTGAACCCCAATACTTCACATAAAAAGGGTGATGTTTTAGAGCCTATGATAAATCAATATTAAACTTTTGTTTTCTCAACAGCTCCCTGCCTTATGGTTGGGGAGTTTTTTGTTCTTATGACTACAATCCTCATTTACTTTTAATAGAACAATCGACCAAAAGTCATGAATAAAAAAGGGATATTTTTCTAAAATAAATGGCTAAAAATGATCTAATATGATAAAATATTCTAACAATGCATTAATAATGTATGAAAGATGTTATATGGAGGATTTCTCTATGGGAAATATAAAGCATTACCCCTTAACATCACCACAGCTTTCCATATGGTACACTGAAAAAATGTATCCCGGTACAAGTATATCAAATGTAGCAGGCTCATTAAGAATTAAAGATAAGCTTGATTTTGATTTGCTTGGAAAAGCTATAAATTTATTTATCAAAAATAATGAGGGAATCCGTTTAAGGATTTGTTTGGACGATTATGGCAATCCCCTGCAATATGTCTCAGACTATGACTATAAGGAAATTGAGCTTAAGGATTTTTCTCACTGTGATGATCCTACCAAAGCCATGTATGAGTGGGATGGGCGAGAAATACTCACGCCATTAAAAATGCTTAATTGTGATTTGTATCATTTTGCTATGCTTAAATTAAGCGATACTGAGGGAGGATTTTTTGTTAATACCCATCATATTATTTCTGATGCTTGGTCAATGAGTATTATTGGTAGTAGTGTAATCAGATACTATTTTTATTTAAAAAATAGTAATACAGACGCCATTAATCAAGCGATCATGCCATCCTATCTTTCCTTTGTTGAAAATGAGCAGCTTTATAAAGAATCAAATCGTTTTTTAAAGGATAAAATTTTTTGGGAAGAAAAATTTAATTTACCTCCGGAAGCCACTGTGCTCAAACCACGAACCACCAATATCAAATCCACGCAGTCAAAGAGAAAAACATATGTCGCTCCCAAGAAGTTTACGCATTTATTGAGAACCTACTGCTCAGATAACAAGCTATCTCCCTATCCCTTATTCTTATCCGCATTGGCTATGTACATCAATAGGGTAAGCGCAAAAGAAAATATGATAATTGGAACACCTATTTTGAATAGGTTAAATCAGGCGGAAAAGAACACGCTTGGCATGTTCATTAGCACCATACCCTTAGGTATCAATGTAAAAAGCGAGGATTCCTTCTCCTCTTTGACCCAAGAAATATCGGAATTGTGCTCCTCTTCCTACAGGCATCAACGCTATCCCTATGATGCTATATTGGGGTTTGTAAGGGAAACGTATGGTTTTACAGATAACTTATATGATATTGTACTTTCTTATCAAAATTCCAAGTTTGAAAAGCCTGCTGATATTGACTATTCGACAAGATGGCATTTTAATGGGCATCAGTCCAATTCTCTGACCATACATATCAATGACAGGGATGATGACGGTGTTCTAATTATTGATTATGACTATCATACCGATCTGTATTTTGATAAGGAAATAGAATTCCTGCACCAGCATCTATTGAGTCTTTTGTGGCATTCCTTAGATAATCCTAATAATAAGATCTGCAAAATTGAAATGCTTACCGAAAGTGAAAAAAAGAAGCTTTTATATGGCTTTAATGATACCGCGATGGATTATCCAAGAGAAAAATTAATACATCAACTCTTTGAAGAACAGGTCAAGAGAACTCCCGATAGGCTAGCGATTAAGTTCGAAGATAAAGTGATGACCTATAGCGAGCTAAATAATAAATCAAATCAATTGGCACATATATTGCGAAGAAAAGGTGTTGTTGCCGACCAAATTGTAGGAATTATGGCACATCGCTCTCTAGAATTGATGGTTGGGATTCTGGCCGTCTTGAAGTCAGGTGGGGCTTTTATGCCTATTGAGCCGGATTATCCAACAGAAAGAATTAAATACATGCTTGAAGAAAGCAACACCGGAATCGTACTAGCTTCGAAGGATTTGTTTCGTGATGATTTTAATGCAGAATTTATTGATATTTTTGATGAATTGATTTATCAAGACCAAAGCACTGAAGATTTAGATTTGATAAATCAATCCAATCATCTCGTTTATGTGATTTTTACATCTGGCTCCACGGGATTACCAAAAGGAGTTATGATTGAACACAAATCATTACATAATTTTTTATGTGGAATGAAAGACTTTTTTTCATACGATGAAACGACAGTCATTTTATCTGTCGCATCAATATGCTTTGATCTTTTCATATTAGAAACTATTCCTGCATTAATACATGGGTCAGAATTAATTATTGCTAACAAAGATGAAGAAAAAATACCCTTCCTTTTGAGTGAACTCATTATTAAAAATAATGTTAAAGTAATTCTTTTTACCCCATCGCGATTGAAGCTGCTAATACAAGATAAAAAAAATAGCTCTTGTTTGAAAAACGTTCAACAGATAATGGTGGGTGGAGAAGAATTAGAACCGCACTTGTTTTCTAAAATTAAGGAAATTACCGATGCAAAAATAATTAATGGTTATGGTCCCACAGAAATAACAATCGCAGCAACGTTTAAAGACTTAACTCAATCAAATAAAATTACCATAGGAAAGCCAATTAGAAATACTAAAATATATATTTTAGATAGTTTTTTTAACCCTGTACCAATCGGTACTCAAGGGGAGATCTATATTACAGGAGAAGGCTTAGCGAGAGGCTACTTAAATAATGAAAATCTTACTAAGCAGGTGTTTATCTCTAATCCTTTTGAAAAAAGCGAAAGATTATACAAAACCGGTGACATTGCACGCTGGTATCCAGGAGGGGATATTGGATTTATAGGTCGAAAAGATAAACAGGTTAAGTTGAGGGGATATAGGATTGAGCTTGGCGAAATAGAAAATACTATTTTGAGATACCATGGTGTTAAAGATGTCGCGGTTGTTATAAGAAATAATGATAATCATGGAGATTTTATATATGCTTATTTTGTAAGTGATAAAAAAATTAATATCAATGAAATAAAAGTATATTTAAGCAGTCAATTACCAAGATATATGATTCCTAATTATATGATGCAAATAAAAGCTATGCCAATATCGTCAAATGGTAAAAAAGATCTTGGTAAACTTCCAGAAATAAATATTAACAGGAATTTTGGTAAAAAAATTGTTCCACCGTCTAGCAGAGTCCAAACTGTATTATGGAATATACTATGTAAGCTTCTGAAGATAGATCAATTTGATGTAGAAGAAGACATTTTTAGTTATGGTGCGGATTCTTTAACTGTTATTCAACTTATCTCTCTTTTAGATAAAGAAGGATATAACGTAAGCATTAATGATGTATACAAAAATCCGACGATTAAAAAACTAAGTGATATCATTGAGGATAGAATAAAAAAAGAAATAGTCCATAATAAAAATGTAAAAGGCATACATTTTGATAATAGTGCAGCAAAAAGTCTATATAGACGTGTAATGTGCGGTGATCTGCCTAAAATAGATTCCGCAGCCTTAAGCTATATACCGGATAATGTAGGTATTCTTCCTATAGATGATAATCCTATTCTCTATAACTATATCAAAACATCATTAGGGAATGTTGGTGTCTTCGCACTACCTATTGTTGGGATTGATCTTTATCGTGAAAATGAGAGACTATTAAATTTATGCTCAAAAGCAATTCAACAAGCCGAGAGTATAGGGGCAAAAGTTGTTTCATTAACAGGGTTAATACCCTCTGCTACTCATTATGGCCATGATATCGTTGAGAAGGTAGAAACAGATGTCAAAATCACAACAGGACATGCTACTACCGCGGCCGCTGTTATTCTTTCCCTGGAAAGATTATTGTCTGAAAGTAATAGAGATATTCAAAATGAAGATGTTCTCATTTTAGGTATGGGAAGTGTAGGAACTACAGTTACTGAATTATTGACATCATTATATCCGAAAATAAAGAAAATTACCCTATGTGACCGTTATCAAAAACGTGATTATTTAGAGAATGTAAAACAAAACCTTCAAAAACACTTTGATGGAAAAATTAATATTCTTTATTCGGGAACAGAAAAAGCACTTAAAAAATTTTATGACGCAACATTGATTATTGGGGCCACCAATGCACCTGACATTATTGATATCAATTTGCTTAAGCCCGGTACGCTTATTATCGATGATTCAGGACCGCACTGCTTTTCAAAAGCAAAGGCAATCTCAAGATTAACGGAAAATAGCGACATACTTTTTACTGAGGGTGGCGTGATTCATTCCAATAGTCCAATGAAAAAGTATATTTATCTTCCCGAATATATCAACGAATCCATTACCAATGACTTTTATCAGCATTTTATAAGCAAGCATGAAATAACCGGTTGTATTTTGTCTAGCTTGCTCACAGTGAAATTCAAAGAATTATCGCCAACAATAGGTGCAATATCTTGCAAAGAAAGCTTAAAGCACTACCAAATCCTTAAAAATCATGATTATAAAGGGGCGATTTTACATTGTGATGATTTTATTATTCCACAGCCTAAAATAGAATCGTTTAGAAAACTATTTGGCAAAGTGCTTTGCAAGTAAAAGGGGAGATTAAATTGCCTTTTGATTTTTCATTTGTTTTACTGCATATTTCTGCTTTGTTATCGTTGATGTTGTTATTTTTCATATTAAAAATGAAAAATAAGACGCAGCTTCACTATAGTTTTTTGAGCATCATTTTTTTACAGTGTATATGGACTTTGGGTCATATTTTTGAAGTGTATTCAGTAATGGCTAATAGCAATATAACAAACTTTTTTGTTTATTTTTGTTATTTTGGTTTGATATTTATTCCAACATCCATTTTATTAACTGGAATAATATATTTAAACACAAAAATAAAAATATCTTTTTCTATTATCGTAATTTTCATCTTTCCTGTAATAGACTATTTAATGCTGTTAACTAATGATTATCATAAGTTGTATTTTGTTAAATATTCTATTTATAATAATTTGGTCGAATATGGGAGCTTTTTCTACATCCATACTATAGCATCTTATATCTATATTTTATTGGGCATTGGTCTATTGCTGTACTCAACAACTAAGAGCTCAGGATTTTTTTCAAGACAGTCTTCTACCATTCTAACAGGTGTACTAATACCACTTGTTGTGAATATTTTATTGACTCTAAGAATCATTACGCTTCCAGTGTACTCAACGGCCATCACTTTTTCTTTTGCTGTCTTGTGCTTCGCCCTAGCTATCTTCCGCTATAATTTCTTAAGTGCAGCCCCAATAGCCCTGCAAACGGTAGTAGACAGAATTTCAGATAGTTTTGTAGTTATAAACGAAGACTATCAGATTATAGATTTCAATAGAACCATGGCCATGACCTTCAAAGATATTGTCACTATTTATCGGAATAAAAATTTATTCCGATTTCTTGAGGGAACCAGCCTTATGGACCACGATAAAAAGTTGATGGAGCTTATTGAAAAAGCCAGAAAAGCCGAAAAATCCATCTCCTTTGAAAAACATATTCAGGAAAATCAATTTGATAAGTACTTTAGTATAGAGATAACACCCATTATATCCAACCGAAATTTTCTTGGGACTATTATTTTGTTTAAGGACATTACTGAGAACGTTAAAAACATAGCAACCATTGAAGAAAAACACGCCATCATGATGGAACAGGAACGATTGGCTTCATTGGGCCAACTAATGGGGGGCATAGCCCATAACCTCAAAACACCCATCATGTCTATAGCTGGAGCGGTGGAGGGTTTGAGAGATTTGGTCAAGGAATACGAGGAATCTGTTGGTGAAAGTAGCGTTACTGTTGAAGATCACCAGGAAATCGCGTCTGAAATGCGGTCCTGGCTTGATAAAATCAGACCCTACTGTACTTATATGTCAGATATTATTGATACCGTCAAGGGGCAAGCGATGCAATTTAATACAAATTCACTACTGAGATTTACTGTAGGTGAGCTTGTAAAGAGGATAGAATTGCTGATGAAATTTGAATTGATCCGTTATAATTGCACAATGAAGACAGTGATTCAAGTAAATGATCATACAGAAATATCCGGAGATGTTAATAGTTTGGTTCAAGTATTCGATAATATTATTGTAAATGCCATCCAAGCCTATGACAGGAAGCATGGACTTATCGATTTTGTTATTGCGGACAACAAGGAGAGCATTCTTTTTACGATAAGAGATTATGCCAAAGGAATTCCAGAGCCTATAAAGAGCAAACTTCTAAAAGAAATGATCACAACAAAAGGGAAAAATGGTACCGGACTAGGTTTATATATGTCCTACTCAACCATCAAAGGTCGGTTTGGAGGGAAAATGTGGTTTGATTCTGTAGAAGGTAAAGGAACGTCATTTTATATACAACTACCTCATGTCCAATAATTCAAGGGCTCAATTTTTAACTGAGGGAGTATTGCTATGCGAAGGAAAATGACTGCGCTGACCAACAGCTATAAAATTCTGCTTGTCGATGATGAACAAGGTATCATTGATTCTTTATCCATCATACTCAAAAGAAGCGGCTATTATTATGAAGGCCTTACCGATCCCTTAGAGGCTATTGAAAGGGTACGAAATGAGCATTTCGACCTTTTGATCCTGGATTATTTAATGGTACCCATCCATGGTGATGAGGTTGTAAAAAGAATTCGGACCTTCGATTCTGAATTATATATCCTATTATTGACGGGGCATAAAGACCTGGCACCACCCTTGGAAACCATTAAGGCACTTGATATACAGGGCTATTGTGAAAAAAGTGACCGCTTTGATCAATTACAGCTTCTTGTGGAGTCGGGGATAAAATCTATCAGCATGATGAACACCATAAAGCGATTTCGTGACGGTTTAAACAAGATTCTTCAAGCCGTTCCTAAAATATATCAGCTGCAGCCTATAGATAATATCTTGGAGGATATTCTGAGAGAATTGCTCCCGTTATTCATGAGCGAGAATGCTTTTATTCTCGTTGACCATATTGCTGACAGCATTGATTCAAAGAAGAGTATATTTAAGGGAATTGGCAAATACAAAACGGATATAGCTGAATTCATGCCCATGCTGGCTTCTGAACTCCTTGAGGCTATAGGAAAAGCTAAGATTTCCAGACAGGTTATTCAGATTTCTACCGGCATTATCCTTCCTCTAATCAATGAAACAGCCGAATCCATTGGTGTGATATATGTGGAGAGTCAGGAAACTGCCGCCCAAAAAAAGGTAGAAGGCTATGAGCTGCTTGAAATTTATGCAGCTCAGGTGGCCTCCTCACTCAGTAACGCCTTTCTACATTCTCTTGTTAACATAAAAAACGAAGAACTTAATAGAACCTATGAACAACTGCGGATTCGATATATGGATACGATTGAGGCCCTCAGGCAGGTTGTTGATGCAAAGGATGAATATACGCGGGGCCATTCAGACCGGGTTTCTTATTATTGTGTAAAGATAGGAAGCGCTTTGGATTTAAATGAAAATGAGCTTGAAATATTACGAGTGGCCGGATTATTCCATGATGTCGGCAAAATGGGTATAACCGATGATATTCTATTTAAAAGTGAGAAGCTAAGTGTTAAAGAGTACGACGAAATTAAAAAACATCCTATGAAGGGAGCCCGTATCCTTTCTGTTATCTCCATGTTTAAGGATGTAGTTCCGGTTGTAAAATGCCATCATGAACGGATTGATGGCAAGGGATATCCTGATGGCCTTAAAGACCAGGAGATACCGTTCTTGGCTAAGATTGTATCAGTTGCTGATGCTTTTGATGCCATGATGTCGGATCGCCACTATCGTTCAAAACTGGATTTAGTAACAGCCATCAGCCAGTTGCAGGGTGGAGCGGGAACGCAGTTTGATTCAAAAATTGTTCCTATATTTGTCGATATGCTTGAAAACTACGCCGAATTTGAACGAGAAATTGCATTTACATATGACTAAACACACTTCCACTTCTCTTGAATTCCAACCCTCAAAACTCCTCCTAAAATATTAGCACTAATCTAACTTAGCGTAAAGTTACTGTAGGGTTACAGGAAAGAAAAGGAAGATAAATGGAAAAGAAGATGACATCCTGTTAAGATAAAGTCACTACCAAAACCAAACCAGAAAGGTGTCAT
>JAEYPI010000216.1 GCA_023410885.1 Bacillota bacterium | reverse complement strand
ACCCGCCCCCCTGACTCCTACTGTTTATTTAATCCTCGCGAATCTGACCATCCGTTGTAATGGTGACCACACTCCAGGGGATCATTTTTTGACTTGCAATCAAGGCGTTTTTTACAGCCTGCACGATCCCGCCACAGCACGGAACTTCCATGCGAAGGACGGTGACACTCTTAATTTCATTTAGCTTCAGGATGGCTGTAAGCTTCTCGGAATAATCTACTGCATCAAGCTTGGGACAACCGATAATGGTGATCCTATTTCTCATGAATTCATCATGAATATTAGCATAGGCATAGGCTGTACAATCAGCGGCGACCAGAAGATGCGCATTTTCAAAGTAGGGGGCTTGTGGAGAAACTAATTTAATCTGGCAAGGCCATTGGCGAAGCTGGGATTCAGGCTTGGCATAGCTCTCACTTGTTGTTTTTGCTGTGACAGGTCTCACTACGGCTTTTCTTTCTATTGCCTTAGCGTGTGTACCGGGGCAGCCGCAAGCCATGGTTTCGGGCAACCTTGGCTTTTCCGTTGCAGGCGCATGGTGCTTGGCTTTTTCCATATTAACCTTGACCGCTTCTTCATCAAAGGCGTCTGCCTCTCTTTCCTCAATGCTGATAGCGCCGGTGGGACATTCAGGCAAACAAGCACCAAGACCATCACAGTAGGACTCGGAGATGAGCTTAGCCTTTCCGTTGATCATTCTGAGTGCGCCTTCATGGCATGCATTGACACATATACCACAACCATTGCATTTTACTTCATCAATTCTTATGATATTTCTTTTCATTTTAGTTCTCCTTTCAAGTTCTATATCAAGCTAATCAAGTTCAAATTTAGGCTTTAATTTTTCATTTGGATCATTTCCGTTCATCCTCATTATAGTGAAGTCATCATAAAAGATCGGTAGCCATGGCTACCAATTTGAAAAACCCCTTTTTCACTTCACATCTTTTCTTTTGAGTAAAAAAATAATATGATAGAGTTATTCAAATGATGTAATAGACTACCATCAGGTCCATTTCGGGAGGATGCCATGATCAAATATCGCAAGGGCAATGATATTGATTTTATTCGTTTAATAGAACTGTTCACTGAGGCAGGCTGGGAAGATAAGACCAAGGATTATAAAAGGCTTACCAATATGGTGGAAAATTCGGATCTGGTGGTTACGGCCTGGGATTTTGATTATATGGTGGGCTTTGCTCGCCTTACTTGTGATGAGGCTTTTAATGGTCAGATTAATAACGTGGTGGTTGACCCTGAATACCGTGGGCAGGGCATCGGTAAAGCAATGGTGGAGCAAATCCTTCTACATAATCCCCAAATAACCTACCTTTTAAGAGCTGATGAAGAAAACGAGGACTTTTACAAATCCTTAGGCTTTGTACCCGCTGAACGGGCCATGGTCTTTCACCGGAAAGAGTGACACCCTCACTAGGTTAGGGGGAGTATCTCGATGATTAAATATTTTGTAAATTTCAGTTTAAAAAAACTTCGGTCATTGACAGATATTGAGGTTATCCCGTAGAATCTTCTCAGACAGTAAAAGTCAGATTGACTACGATTATTACTTATACGGAAGGAGTTGTTGTTAAATGAAGGCAATGGAATATGAGGTGGCTTTAAACTAGCTTAATAGACGGCTTGAATGATCCATGGGGATTGATTCAGGCGATTTTTTGAACAACCGGAATCGTGGAAAGGAATTTTGCAGGCACGCAGTTGGGCGTGTTTTTTTATGCCCTTTTTTGGGCAGTGAATGTAATCAAGTTGGAGGAAGAATAAAATGATTGATCTTTTTCAATATGGATGGAATACGTATTTTGAAACACAACATAACAATAGCAGCAATGCTGGAGAACCGGTAGCAAGAGTCATTACAGACTTTGGCCAGAGGCTCAGAATCATGACACAGCAAGGCGAGTGCCTTGCCACTAAGGCGCCCCACTTCTATCATGCTTATGAGGGAGAGATTCCTGCTGTGGGGGACTGGGTTATTTTTAAGAAATGGGAAGATGGAACAGAGCCCATGATACTGGAGGTTCTTAAACGAAGGACCAAGTTTTCTCGTGCTGCTGCCGGTCAAGAGGTTAAGGAGCAGGTTGTTGCTGCAAATATGGATGTGGTTTTCCTCATCCAATCCCTCAATCAGGATTTCAATTTAAGAAGGTTGGAGCGCTACCTAATAGCTGCTTGGGATAGTGGAGCAACTCCGGTAGTCGTTCTTACCAAGGCCGATCTATGCAGTAACATTGAGCATAAGCTTGATCAGGTCTATGAAACGGTCAAGGGGGTTGACATTGTAGTCGTGAGCGCTGTGTCAGGTCAGGGCCTTGAAGCGCTAAAGGCGTATTTTTCACCTGGAAAAACCATCGCTCTTCTAGGGTCATCAGGGGTAGGCAAGTCCACCTTGGTGAATACCCTGGCAGCGAAAGAAATTTTAAAGACCCAGGACATCCGGGAAGGCGATGCCAAAGGTCGGCATACCACCACACACCGTGAGCTGGTACTATTGCCACAAGGCGGACTGATACTGGATACACCGGGTATGAGGACGTTGTCGTTGTGGGAGTCCGATGAGGGAATGACGGAGGTTTTCGGCGACGTGGAGGAAATCGTGAACCAGTGCCGTTTCACAGACTGTCTCCATAAAAGAGAGCCGGGATGTGCTGTAAGAGAGGCTCTAAGAAGCGGAAGTCTAACGGAGAAACGCTGGAACAACTGGCTTAAGCTTCAAAAAGAGCTTTTTTATCTGGATCAGAAGAAAGATCAGAGGCTACGGGAAGAAAACAAGAAGCGGGATAAGGC
>JAEYPI010000209.1 GCA_023410885.1 Bacillota bacterium | reverse complement strand
CTCTAAAATAGGCATAAAGAGCGCGATTTGACTCTCCTGGTCAAAGTGCTTCTGAAGATCCCTGCCCATTAAAATATTAAAGCGCTGATCGGTTCCGCCCATTTCAATATCAGCCCTTAAAGCAACGGAATCATAGGCCTGCATTAAGGGGTAGAAAAGCTCATGGAGCCCTATAGCTGCATTATTCTGAAATCTGTTTTTAAAGTCATCCCGTTCCATGATTCTGGCCACGGTGGTTTTTCCTGCAAGCTTCAGGACATCGGAAAAAGAGAGCTTTGAAAGCCATTCACTATTAAAGCAAACCTTTGTCCTTTCGGGTATCAGTATCTTAAAGAGCTGTTCCTGGTAGGTTCTTGCGTTCTCCACAACCTCCTCCCGGGAGAGCTGCCTTCTGGTTTTGGATTTACCGGACGGGTCACCGATCATACCCGTAAAATCTCCCAGAATAATAATGGCCTCATGGCCTAATTCCTGAATTTGCCTAATTTTACGAAGCACCACTGCATGCCCCAGATGTAAATCCGGAGCCGTAGGATCAAGACCAAGCTTTACCTTGAGAGGCCTTCCCTCCTGCTCTGCGCTCTCGAGCTTTTGCCTGAGCTCGGAAATCTCTATGATTTCCGCGGCACCTTTTTGAATAATTCTGATCTGTTCATCAATACTTTTCATTTTTGTCCCTCCTTAAGTTATTAGTTTATGCGGCTTAAGCTCTTCTACAAGCTTTTTTGATGTGGCTTAAAGCCCATTTGCATTAAATACTGAATGCAAAAAAAGCCTTCATCCTCGTAAAAGAGGACGAAAGCTTAGCTTCGTGGTACCACCCCAGTTTATTACCACCAGCGCCCCTCGGGAACGCTTGTAGCAACCTTTATCAGACACGACTTTTAAAAAGTGTATGTCCTAGCACGATAACGTATGCAGGTAACGGCACAGCCTACTCAAAACAGCGTTTTTTGGTGTGCGGCTCAAAGATGTATTCAATCACCCGTTTCCTGCCCCTCTCACCTACCGGGAACTCTCTTTTGGAAAATAAGCAATTTACTTCTTCTTATCAAAGCCTTTAAAACTTCTATTGAATTTTAAACTATCTTAGCATGTCAAAAAAGTTTTTGCAAGGGGTACGCCCATTAATACGTAGCCCCCTCCATGACGCGTTTCTATAATTCAAATAATTACCTTTTTGAGCATAACATCCTCATAAGTGACTTCATGGGAGGCGACAAGATTGACCTTGCAGCTATATAGCATTTCAAGCTTTTCCATATTATCCTTTTCACTACCCTCTAAAACCTTGAAAATCTCAGGGTGAACATGAGCTTCCACATAGCCCGAGGGCGTATCCGCCATATGGGAAGCGATGCGCTTTTCAATGCGCCGTGCAATTGTGACGGGTGAAATGCGATAGCCCGCACCCTGACAGGCGCGGCAATCCACCGTCAAGCTTTTATAAAGGGGCTGACGTATCTTCTTCCGCGTCATTTCTACAAGCCCCAGACTGGTCATGCCCATAACCGTGGTTTGGGTTTTATCCCCCTTAACGGCTTCGCGCAGGGTTTGAACCAGCTGTTCACGATGTTCTTTTTGATGCATATCAATAAAATCGACAATGATAATGCCGCTTAAATCTCTTAAACGAATTTGACGTGCGATTGCCTTGGCGGCCTCCACATTGATTTTAAATGCGGTCTCCTCCAAGTCCGTCTTGCCAACAAACTTTCCACTATTGACATCAATGACGGTAAGGGCTTCAGTACGATCAAAGATCAAATAGGCCCCGCTATTAAGCCACACCTTTCTGGATAGAGCCTCAACAAGAGCACTTTCAACATGATAGTACTCAAACATGTCATAATTTTTTGAAAAGTATTCAACCTTCATTTTCAGACCCGATGCTGCATCATCCAGCTGAGCCAGAACCTTTTCATATTCATCCCTGTCATTAATGAGAAAACGGTTAATATCAGAGGTGAGATATTCGCGTACCGCATGGGCAATAATACCCGGTTCGCCGTATAGAATACGCGGAACAGCACCCTTCTGCTCTTTCTTTATGAGAAGGTCCCTCTGTCCCTTGAGATTTTGAATATCCTCAACAAGCATTTCCTCAGGTATATTCTCTGAGGCCGTTCGCATAATAAGGCCTGCATTTTCCGGCCTATGCTGCTGGGCAATACTTCTTAGACGCTTACGTTCTTCATGGTCCCGAATTTTTTTTGAGACACCTTGGGCATTAATGCCGGGCATCATGACAGCATAGCGACCAGCCAGCGAAAGGCGTGTGGTCACCCGCGGGCCCTTGTTGCCGGTAGGCTCCTTGATGACTTGCACCGAGATTTCCTGACCTTGGGAGAGCAGCTCGGAGATATCAGGGAAACCGTCACTGGATAATAGCACGTCCCCGTCCTCATTGTAATTGATGGGAACAACGTCCTTGACATAGAGAAATGCATTTTTCTCAAGGCCAATATCCACAAAGGCGGATTGCATGCCGGGAAGCACCCGCTCCACACGACCGCGGTAGATATTGCCGACAAGTCTAGCCCCTTCACGTTTTTCTATATAAATCTCGGCAGGTAAACTATTTTCCAGAACAGCCAGTCGTATTTCCCCAAGGCCTACATCCACCAGTACATCCTTAACCATTAGCCACCTCAAAGGGACTCTTCCATTCATTAAAGGTTGATGCATAGAGGGCGATCCGGTGCATGGCCAGGGTCTTCGTCATTAAGCCCGTTTCCTGATTGAAGGCCTCCATCAGGAGATCCGCACGCAAATTACTTTCAGCGCCTGCGCTTAAAAAGGCTTCCAGAATGAAGGTATTGCCTTCTTTTTTATCAGCCGACAAAGCATAAATCATGGGCCTTATATTGACAGGACGCATCCCTTTCTTGGTCTTTTTCATGACCGAAATATCTTCTTTTGAAAGCATGGCATGAACTAAATTATCCATTTCAAAATGGCTCATGGGCTCTTCGGTTTTAAAAGTGATATGATAACGTGCGGCTGTAATTTGGTTCATAATATTATCCCGCGTGTTATGCTCGACAGCCGCAAGCACACATAGCCCCTCGGGCAGACTTGGATTGATGGCTTCTAAAAACCTCTCCGGATCCATTTCCTGCTCGAGCTCAATATCTGCAAACTCAGCATCACTGGTAAGACCAATGGACATGGGCAGTCCAAAGACCAATTTTTGCCTTGGATTAAAGCCCTGAGTATAGGCCACCGGCAATCTTGACCGCTTGAGGGCTCTTTCAAAAACCCTGAGTATATCTAGATGTGAAATATATTTTAAGCCTTCACCGCGTGAAAATTTAAACCTCAATGCTTTCGTCATACCCTAAACCCCGCTTTGTTTTTATGCATATTCCAGATTCATAGACCTGGGCTCCGCATTGAGAGCAACCAACGGCGCAGTTTCTGGTAAGATCACCTTCGTAGGCCTTTTGGCTTTCCCTTTGTAAAAAGCTCTTGGAAATACCCATATCAATATGATCCCAAGGCAAAACCTCGGAATAGGCTCGTTTTCTATTGGCATAGAATTTAGGGTCTATGCCGCATTCGGTAAAGGCTTCCATCCATTTGTCGAAGGAGAAAAACTCATCCCACCCGTCAAATTTACAGCCCTTTTTCCATGCCCTATAGAGCACTTGACCTACTTTTCTATCCCCTCTTGCAAGAACAGCTTCCATAAAGCTCAGCTTGGCATCATGATAGTTATAGGTAATCTTTCGGGTACGCTTTTTTATGCGATCCTTCAGATGATATTGCTTTTCCATGAGGGCCGACATCTCGTCCATGGGCTCCCACTGAAAAGGTGTAAAAGGCTTGGGAACAAAACACGAGGTGCTCAGCGTAATGCCAAGGGCTTTGCTGTATTCTCCCGGAAGACCTCGGCAGGATTCAATGAGATTAAAGCCCATGTCGGCAATACCGTCCACATCCTCCATGGTCTCGGTAGGAAGCCCAATCATAAAGTACAGCTTAATGGAGCTCCAACCTCCCGCAACGGCAAGCTTTGCCGAGTTAAGGAGATTTTCATCTGTAATGCCTTTATTGATAACATCACGAAGCCTTTGAGTACCGGCTTCCGGCGCAAAGGTCAGGCCGCTTTTACGTACCTTGGACACCTTCTCCATAAGGCCCAGTGAAAAGTTATCCACCCGGAGGGAAGGAAGCGATAGACTGACCTTCTCAGCCTCTGTAAAGTCAATGAGATTATTGCAGAGCTCCGGAAGACTGGAATAGTCGCTGGTGCTTAAGGAAACCAGTGAAATTTCCTCATAGCCTGTTTTTTCAACCGAGGACTTAGCAAGCTCCAGAAGCTTTTGGTGGCTCCGCTCCCTGACAGGCCGGTAAATAAATCCGGCTTGGCAGAATCGGCAGCCCCGCACACAACCACGGAAGACCTCCAGCATGATGCGATCATGGACCGTACCTACATAAGGCACAATGATGTCCTCAGGAAAATCAACACTATCAAGATCCCGTATCAGGCGCCTTCTCACCCGCTGAGGCACTTCGGGGCTAGTGGGCTGCACCTTCTTAACAGTGCCATCCTCATGATAGGAAACCTCATAAAGAGAAGGAACATAAACACCTTCAACATGGGCTATGCGCTTTAAAAAGCTCTGACGGCTTTCTCCCGCTTCTTTCCACATTTTGTATTCATCGATTACCTCAAGGGTAACCTCTTCTCCCTCACCAATGACAAAGAAATCAATAAAATCAGCAAGGGGCTCCGGATTGCAGGCACATGGCCCTCCTGCAATAACAAAGGGCATGCCCTCGGTACGCTCGTTGGCAAGGGGCGGAATCCCACCTAAATCCAGCATGTTGAGAATATTGGTATAACTCATTTCGTACTGGAGGGTAAAGCCTACAATATCAAACTCTGATAGGGGTGTAAAAGTCTCCAGACTATAGAGGGGCAACCCTTTTTCACGAAGCAGAGCCTCCATGTCAACCCATGGTGCAAAGGCTCTCTCGCAATAGGTATCTTCACGCTTATTGAGAACATGGTAGAGAATTTTCATACCCAGATGGGACATACCGATCTCATAGTCATCGGGAAAACAGAAGGCAAATCGGACCGCAATCTTTGAGAGATCCTTCTTTACCATATTCCACTCATTGCCTGTGTATTTGGCGGGTTTTTCAACCTTTAGTAAAAGACTGTCATCTAATTTTATTTGCATCAATATTTTAAGGATGCAGAACATGCATCCTATCCTCCAAGGTTAAAAGGTAATGTCTGTAGCTTTTGAGAAAACTAATCCACTATGTATCATACCCTATGAAGCGGCAAAATACAAGAAAGCGGTTCTCTTTTCTCATGGTATCCATGAATCCATGAGGGTTAACTTACCTTGTTCGACATTAACATGAATGCCATTAAGGTTATTACCAGCCTCATTGCGAACATCATAGTAAAAAGTACCCGCTTCGTTATTTCCTTCATGGTTAGAAAAAACAATCGTCATTTTCCCTAAATCCAAACCCATCTTATAGTTGTCCAACATTTTTCGGACCTTTTCTTCTGTATAGGCTTCATCCAGCGATAAAATGCGAAGCAGCGACTGAATGTCCTCCTCTTTCAGGTCCTTGGTATATTCATCTATTAACTGATGAACCTCTGTAGAGAGGCTTAGGAAAGGGTGGGTACAGTAGAAAGCCCCATCCTTCCATTGAACAGAGAGGGGTCTACTGCTGTGGCCATTGCTGACCATAAAACGGAAGGCATTCACGTGGGTGGGGTCCAGACCAGCATAAGAGAATTCCTGTATGGGAAGATTCCCAAAGCAGTGGCTGAAATCCTCAAGTGCGACACCCAATTGTGCGTTGTTCCGCTGCAAAGATGGATCTACAAAGTCCTTTACACGATCAACGTCCTTGGTATTGATGGCTTGAACCAAAGCCCCCATTGCTTCTTTAGCCAGGGGCAACTTCTCCACACTGGGTATTTTATCAAGGGCACCCGTTGGTAAGCCATAATCCGGTTCATTCCAGTTAAATCCTTCCGGCTTTGTGCTGTCAGAGGCTTCTTCGAAAACCTTTAAGACCCAAGTAGCCTTTTTCCCCTGCACGTCAAACACAAAATAAAATTGGTTATCATCCGTCCGCTCCCCAACATAGTTATACTTCAATAGAACCTTTTGACTGTCCGGACTCCACTCAATAATGCTTTCATAGGGGTCAGGCCTAAAATCTCTATAGGGTTCTAGATTGAGGACACTACTATAGGCTTCCAGTTGTTCCGTTAAGACCGACGATGGGGATGTTATGGCTTCTCCGGTTTTAATATTGGCTAAAACTGCTGTCTGTGTAATTCTGGTCATCTCTGTTATGCCGATTCTTTCACCATCGGGTGACCAAGAAACGATGCCTGCATTAAAGCCTTGATAAATTATGGTAATATGATGATCCTTGACTAGGAAAACCCGGCCATCCTTCAAATAGGCTTCCGGAAAGAGTACAAATGCGTATTGATCGGCATGAGGACTTTTATAAAGATAGGGTGAATCATAGGTCTGATTGAGAAGGGCCAGAGCAAAAGCTGCACCTTTCTTTACATACTCTTCCTTGGATTCCAGCAAGGGGGGCAAACATTCCTTAATGGTCGCGGGATCGATTTTATCCCAATAATCAATGAGTTTATAGGTCGAATACCATTGTACCATAGGATTTTCATGTTTAAGTCCGTCAATAAGAATTACCGGTCCTTGCTCACCCGCTAATGCATCAAACTGAATGTCACTTGTCCAGAACATGGATGGATCCGTTATCAGGTCAAACCCCAAGGCTTCCCATGAAAAGCGCTCGTCACCTTCCGGTGTTTGACTCACAGGCAAAGCATCCTCCGAAGCAATCGGGGTGGCGGGGATATCTTGTTCGTTAATGGAAGGGTTAGCTGTTTCATGGCATCCAGAAATAATGACCATCATCATTAAAAGGAAAATGAAAGAAATCCCTTTGCGTTTATTGTGGTGACAACTTATGACCATTCAGAACCCTTCTTTATTTTTGTAAAATTATTCTTTTTTATATTTTTATGGTACCATTTTGGATTTAGAAATTAAAGACAGATTCTTTAGAGACCCATCTCTTTTTTCGTCGCCATAAAGGCCTCTATTGCGAAGGCCAGCTCCTCACGGGTATGAGCGGCAGAAAGTTGGGTCCTGATGCGGGCTTTTCCTTGGGGAACCACGGGATAGAAAAATCCGCGAACATAAACTCCTTTTTCTAAAAGCTTGTCAGCCATTTCTTGGGCTATGGTTGCCTCTCCCAGCATAATAGGAACAATGGGATGCTCCCCATCGGGAATGTTAAAGCCCGCTTGCTTCATGCCGTTTCTGAAGAACTCCGTGTTTTCAAAAAGCTTATTTCTAAAAGCCCCTGTTTCGCTTAAAAGATCCAGAACCTTGATGGAGGCTGCAGCAATAGCTGGTGCTAGAGTATTGGAGAACAGGTAAGG
>JAEYPI010000199.1 GCA_023410885.1 Bacillota bacterium | reverse complement strand
CAATAAAACTAAGAGGATAACCGGAATGGTAAAGAGGGTTGTGTTTTTGTCCTCTACAAAGATGCGGGTATCAAAGCCTTTTTGAAGGATTTCGGCAAACCGTCTGCCAACATCCTCTTTCTGATTTCTATCCTGATGGTTCTTTGGCCTCCCGGCCTTGGCTCTTTCAAAATCAATGATGGCATCCAGTATATCCCCATTGTTTTTATCAAGATAATACTTGGCATCCTCGTAACTTGAATTTGTGCGTTTTCTGAACTCATCAATTTGCTCTATGGTTATCATGGTCACACCTCCATTGGGACCTTAGTATGTTCTGTTACTTTCTTTTACCTTGTCCTTCACTTTGTTTACGATGGATTCGACATTTACATTGCCATCAGGGGCCTCTTGAAACCTGAATTTATAGCCCAATATCATCATCACAATCGCCAATAGAAGAACAACATGCCCGACAGGCAGCAACACCAAGGGGACGATAATAGGAACGGGAAAGCTTTTCTGATTTTTATCAGTAATGACCAGCTTGATATCAAAAAGCTTTTGAACAAAGCCCATCAGCTTATTTGCAAAGCCGCTTGATCTGGGGCCGGCGTTCCCTTGGTTCTGGTATCCGGTTCTTTCTCTCTCATAGCCAATGATGGCTTCCAACAAATCACCATTATGTCTTTCCAGGTAGTACCTCGCCTCGTCATAGCTTGCATTGGTCCGTCTTCTAAATTCATCAATCATTTGGATATTCATTATAGGGGCACCTCCGATTATTCTTGCTTGTTAACTTACATTCTCAATTGTAAAGCAAGAATATTAGGCACACCTGTTAGATGAATTAGAGTTCCATTAGAAACAAAGGACAAAATCATTAATCCAAAAGCTGACCCTTTGCTCATTCATTATAAACGATTTTTCTTTGTATTGGAAGGTAATGAGCCAGACGATGTTCAATAAGATAGATTTATTGACGAGTAATTTTTATAGATTGGTTGTATAATCAATAAAAGAGGCACTGCTTTTTCAAGAAAATCGCGTACTCAAAATCATAGGGGAAGATAAAATTAAAGGAGCCAAATTATGAATCATCTGAAGCATATACCATTAAAGGGCGCTTATAATGTCCGGGACTTGGGTGGTTATCCTACGACAGATGGGAGATACACTCAATGGGGTCTGCTCTATCGGAGTGATGCCTTGTCGGAACTGACGGACGGGGATTGGCGCATTCTAATGAACCGAAACGTCAAAACCATCATCGATCTGCGTAGCCTCACAGAAACAGCTGCCGCTAAAATAAACACCCCCGCCGGTATAAACTATTACCACTTCTCTCTGATGAAGGAACTGGATCAAAACCTGCAGAATGTAAGTAAGGAAACCATCCTTGAAAGTATGAAGTTGGATTATGTCAAAACGCTGTTTGGTAATTTAAGCTGCTGTGCCAAAATTCTCAACACCATATTAGAGCGTATGGAAAGGGGAAGCATCGTTTTCCTTTGTTCGGCAGGAAAGGACCGGACTGGCATTATTGCATCTCTGGCACTCTATCTCAGTGATGTAATTCGTGAAGACATTATAGCAGACTATATGGTGAGCAGTACCTATAACACCAACGGCATCAATAAAAAGTATGAGTCCTTACCGGATGCCCTATTGAAAATGATACCTGACATAACACTGCTGAAAGGCTTCTTTGAGTCCAAGCCGGAAACCATTATCGCCTTATTGGACGAATTGGATTCTCGGAATATTCGATCGCTCCTTGATGGGGAGGGCTTTTCCTATGAGCGCCAAAGCCAGCTCAAAGCCCAATTTACAGAGTTTTTAGGAGAGAACATATAAAATCTTTTAGTATCTGTCGTTTTGTATCTGTGTTGTTGTTTTTAACAACACAGATACAATGAGAGATTCTTTTAAATTTGATGCAAGAGAATTAATTATTTTTATATTTTAGAATTTGTTCTCCTATTAAATCTTGATCCTTAAAATAATCAATTTTCATGGCTGATTTTACATCAGCTAAGGTTTTTGCGGCAACCTCACGCGCTTGCTTGCTGCCCAGACTTAATATATCGTAGATTCCGGCAATATCTTTTTCATATTCTTTTCTGCGAAGTCGAATGGCTTCCAATTCATCCTGAATAATTTTATTTAAGAATTTTTTGACTTTCACATCGCCGAGTCCCCCTCTTTGATAGTGCTGCTTTAGCTCATCCAAATTTGCGTAATCAGGGAGGTATTGTTCAAAATGCTCGGGCTTACAGAAAGCATCCAGGTAAGTAAAGACCGTATTACCTTCAATATGGCCCGGATCAGACACCTGAATGTGTAAAGGATCCGTATACATACTCATAATTTTTTGTTGAATTTCATTTAGACTATCGGATAAGTAGATGCAGTTGCCCAGTGACTTGCTCATTTTAGCTTTGCCATCTGTGCCCGGGAGACGCATACTCGCCTCGTTTTCTGGCAAAAGAGCCTCCGGCTCAACAAGCACATTGCCATTATATATAGCATTAAATTTACGAACAATTTCCTTCGCCTGCTCAATCATAGGCAGCTGATCCGCACCAACAGGGACGGTACTGGCCTTAAAGGCGGTAATGTCAGCCGCCTGACTAATGGGATAACAGAAGAAGCCAACGGGAATACTTGCTTCAAACTGACGTAGCTGTATTTCAGTTTTGACAGTAGGATTTCTTTGTAATCTGGACACTGTAACCAAGTTCATAAAATAGTAAGTCAATTCTGTAAGCTCAGGTATCTGAGATTGGATGAAAAAGGTTGATAAGGTAGGATCTAACCCAACAGATAAATAATCAAGAGCGACTTCTATTATATTTTGACGAATCTTTTCGGGGTTTTCAAAGTTGTCTGTCAATGCTTGTGCATCGGCAATCATTATGAAAATTTTGTTGTAATCACCTGTGTTCTGTAGTTGGACTCTTCGTCTAAGGGACCCCACATAATGGCCTAAATGCAGTCGTCCGGTTGGTCGATCACCAGTTAAAATAACTTTATCCATTCAAAAAACCTCCTATATAAGCAAAAGCTTCTGACCCAAAAGCACAGAAGCCTAAATTCTATAAAAATTATTGTACTCATTAACCTTATTGTAACCCATTTATTTTTTACAGCCAAGACTATCATATACACAATCCAAGCTAAAATAACACCAGCTGCTGCTATGCCAATGATGGCCGCCAGAAAAAAAGGCAATAAGCTGGTTACCGGATATCGCACCGGCAGAGGAAGAACCAAGCAAGCCCAAGTAAGTGGTTTTTTCCATGTGACCTATTGCTAAATCTAAGAAGTTACATTGATTTCAGCGCATACTATTACAGATAACCATTGTCCCGTTAACTGTAAGCACACCAGCTGTCTGTTTTACAGCAGGAGATGCAGGCGGAATAAAAATAGCGCGTGTAATTGTTTCGCAATCCAATCGTCCAAGATTTGTGATACTGTATTTGCTCCCTGTAAAGAAACCGAACATTCTCTGTCCGACAAATAAGCCTGCGTTGCTTTTAAAGCCCCCGAGTGCTGATATTGCTGCAGCATCTATTAATCCAGGCTCCATTGTCATGTAGCATGACAATACTTGCATGAGCGCACTATTATTTATGATAACTGACTGAACTTTTTTATGTGCTGATTTGGCTAATTCTAGCTCATTAGGGCTGCAATTTCTGAATGATATTCCGGTAGCAGAGGCATAGTTGCCTAAAGAACCTTGCACATAATTCTTTATTCTGTCTCGAATATCAAATGCTATAATAATGCTTTCAGCCTTTGTTTCCCGGGCCATTTGTGCCAGGAGCCAGTCGTTGATAGTAATGCCGTTTTGATGGCAATAATCGCGTATACTTTTCAGTTGTTCATCCTTGTAACATTGCGTACGATAGTCTATGGGATGCTCTGCACAGAAAGAATTTGCAAAATCATGATACTGATCATAGGAAACAAAATGGTTCTCTTTACGCCATTTTTTATTCGCAGAGTTTATGATCGTTCGGCTGATCCATGGAAGATTGCTTCCTTCCGGCAAATCATTGATACTCCTAATCAGGTGTTCGGGCGCATATTCCGGCTCAATATTGTGGACATAGCAATCGGCAAATTCTTTGCTTATGCCCAATAAACCACGTCCGTCTGCTAATAGGTGATGCGCTACAAATAGCACTGTAAAGGAATAATTGCCCGGATATACATATAATGATAAAAGCCCATTTTTCAACACATTCCAATCTGACGATGCTAGTATCTTTATATCATCCCACATTGATATTGGGAAATCATCCTTTTCAGCCGCTATCTCTCGTTCATGTATCTGAACCTGCGTCTGGTTCTGAATGGAATAATAATACTGATTACTATCAGCTTCATATCCAATCAGGCTTTTCAAAAATGGATGCGCATTTGATAGTTTTTCGATTACATTTATAAGCTTCTCCTGATTGTATGCCGACGGAATTGAAACAGCTATTCCAAAATGCATTTGCGGACACATGAGGTGAGCTCGTTCTGAATACAAGTATTGTTTTTCCGTATGGACTCCCCCTAATTTCCATTTGTAGATCTAACATAGCACACTGGCAAGCCTAGCACAAGCTCTACAAGTCGGCACGAAGAAATCGAATTCAACCTATTCCAAACTCGTCATGTTAGGGGACGATGTTATACAGAGTAGGATTATAGTCTACCGTTTTAACATTGCACGGGATTTTCCTCCCTCCCAGTTTGATCTTCAAATTAGGTGTTTTATCTGCGGAGGAAACTACGTTAAAGAGGCTTCCGCTGTTGCCTGTTCGCTCCAACTCGAGGGTTAGCGTTGTCCCGAATATACTGGAAGATTGCCCAATGCCGGAATTCTTTTGGTTCCCTGCACCCGGTACATATATCAGGAAGAAATTCTGCTTTCCTGTTTCAGTCGAGTAATCATACCTCAAAGCATAGGCGTGGTTTAACTCCTGATCAAGGCCATCCAACCAATTTTTCACTTCTTCAGAAATGTCAGCTTCACTTTCTGTATTCATCTCGTTATAATACTCATCTATGGTTACTTCCCTAAAGCCGCAAGAGCCTCCAGAGACGAATGCCGTAAGACCGAGAACGAGCATCGCAATCAGTAATACAGGGATGATGATTACGATGGCCAGTAGCTTCCATATGGATTTATCTTTTGTTCTGACCGGAGTTTGGATGTCCGTCTGGTATTCCGGTAACGGTTGTGTGCATTTGGGACACATCCTCCAGTCAGGTTCCACGGGCATAGCACAGTTTGGGCAGGAAGGACGAAGCTTGACTCCACACTTGGGACAGACCACGAATTGCTCTGTGACGGTTGTTTCACACTGAGGACAGCGCAAGTCAGAATAGTTCCCGCGAACCAACAGGTAAATGATAAGGCCGATCAGTGAAGGCGCCAGTGCGGAGACAAGCGCCCACAGGATGGCGTTCATTCCACGCCGCTTTGCGTCCCGGTAAACATATGCGCCAATAACGAACGGTAGAATTATGATAACTATCAGCACAATCAAACTAGGGAATATTGCAGCTACGCTCATGTTGACATACCTCCTTTTCGAGAATAAGTAATGGCGACAACGCCGCATCCGGCCGTTGAGATAACAGCATAACCAAAGCAAAGAGCTGAGATCCAGGGATACCAGTTGATGGCGGAATATCCAAAGAGTATAACGACTATCTGAAGGAGCAGTCCTGCCACTGCCAGCAGCGCCGTCTGCCAACGGAGCCTGCGCCGCTCCAGCTCCGTCCTGAGCATATTTTCGCTCAACACAGGGGGATTATGCTGCTCAAAATTGTAGATCTGTTTCACAGTCAAGAACCTCCTTCAGTCGTTTTCTTGCTTTATTCAGCCGGGATTTCACAGTTCCCTCTGGGATGCCCAATACCTGGGCGGTGGCGGCGATGTCCATCTCCCGAAAATAGAACAGGATCACCGCAAGACGATGCTTTTCCGGCAGCCTGTCCACGGCCACATAGAGTGGTCCATAGTCGGGGTTCTCTGGAGCTGATACAGACTGCAGCAATGCATCTTTTTCTTCATTGGTCTGGAAATTCAGCAGTGGACTTCGGGCGATGCGCCGCAAGGTGTTGCGGTAGGTATTGACGCATATTTTCGTCAACCACGGCTCAAACTCTCTGCTTGGATCATATTGTGATATGCTTTTTATAACACGCAGCCATGTATCCTGATACAGATCATCTGCCTCAAAGGTGTTAGCGCAGAGAGACCGGCAAAGCCCATACAGTCGTCTTCCGTATTGCCGTATGTATTGATTGATCAAACTCTCTGCACCCCCTTTCACTTACATATACAACCTTGATTTCCGTTTTGTTCATTTTTTTAAAAAATATTATACATAGGTGCTATAATGGACTCGTGTACGAATAAGTATAAACATGATTAAAGGACAGACTAAAGCTCTTAAATGCGTTTTGCACGAAAATCGCCGCAAACCTCCAATTCTGCGTCATTTTACAAGCCATAGTGGATTACATATTTATTTTCTGCAATCGCTTTCTCCACTAACAATTGCAACTCAGACAATCCATCTTTATCTTCAATCACAGAAATGAATTGCTTATGAGAAGAAGGGGGAATTAGTGTTATGCCGCAGTATTCCAATCCTTGTATGGGAATATCAAGCGTATGTGAGTATGAATCGACCATCCGAAAACGCAGAAGAATGTCCTCAATATAATCGTCATCAACAGTAATGCAATTATATTTCTCCGGTTCAAACTCATCAAAGCGTTTTCCTTGAACGGGGTCGTTATTCATAATTCCGAAATGATGCTTTGCCATTGATGCTCACCTCAATTCTGTAAAAAATATCGTAATTCTTTACATTTATATAAGATTAACCTCCGCATCATCCATCATCCTTTCACGGAAGATTAAACGCCACTCAACAGGCTCCTGAATTGGTTCAAAGCGCAGGCTGGAGCAGGTTACATGAGGTTTCACCGCTTCGCCATCCACATAATAAGCCTGTGTCGGGCCATCAGTGCTGCGGATCACAGCAACAGCGCCGACAGACATGGCAAATCGTCCACAACCATCGCTGTTCTTCGGACGAGGGCTATCGCCGCTGTTACAGTCCTTGAGCATAAACGCATCTCTTGCAAGTTCTGGATAGATGGTATAGGTCATAGCTGCAAGGTGTCTTGGGAACTCAAGAGTGTCATCATGGAAATGGTTTTCGTCCATTTCCTGGGTTTCAAATTCCTTAACTGTCAAGGTATGTTCAACTCCAGTAATTGGATGGATGAACTCAACGCTTCCGCCAACAGCAGGCGTCTGGAAGCGAATACCAGGAATGTCTGTTTTGTCTCGCTCCAGATTCAGTTCCAAATTTTCAATTTCTACCTTGCGTCTACCTTCCCATGGGAACGTACATCTGCGGATAATCCACGCCTTTGTGAGATCAAGGTCGTAATGCTCCAGTATCCATCGTCCATACCGATCCTCCCAGGAATCATCACCAATAATATCTGACGGGATCCAGGTTTGCCCACTGCCACGCTTATTGCGAAGTATTTCACCGTTCATCAGAAGCTCAGGACGAAAATCAATATTCGTAGGATTTTCCATGCGCAGTTTGGCTTCATCTTCCTCGGTCAGCTGAACACTTTGTTCTGCCAAAGGTTTGTATTTCTGATAGAACGCTTTCAGGCGATTTGTATTGACCTGAACACAGAAGTCAATCACCACACCACCGCTACATACATAAACTGCTGGAACGTGCCAAGTTTCGTCGCCCCAGATGAATTGTTTGCCCAGCGTGACTTCTTTACCTGCCTTACCACGTTTAGGACGGAAACCACCTTCCATAGTAACTTTCCATTCGGCAGGAATTTCGTCCACAGGTACTGCATTGAATATCTCGTAATATTCTTTTGAGAAGTTGAGTTCTCCATAATTGTAGGAGTCCTGCAATCTCCGAAGATAAGCAAATGGCTGCTCCATAGGTGTAATGCCCAACTTATTCTGCAGGACATCAAAGACAGCAAGAGCCGCCAGAGTAGGCTGATTTTCTACCACATAATCATCGAACTGTTCCTCGTCCCACTGATGCGCTTGTTCGATGGCATCCATGCTACCACAAGCCAAGAGCAGACTCAGCAGATCCTCAAAGGTTCGTGCGATGGGAAATACATTTCTGCCCGGAGTATTCATAGGGCTAACGGCAAATACCATTTCCTCCTGTCCACGGACAAAGCAGTAATGTATACCGTCTACACCGGCACTACCGATAATTCTTGCTCCCTTCGGTGTGCAGAAGTATTGTTCCTCTGTGCCTGTCAACTCCAGACCGATGGCAGAATGGTCTATTTTAAGTTTTCTAAATTCCTGATAAAGGGTCATTTATATCTCTCCTTGGTTTATTTTTTAGGAAGAAACTCAGTACCTCAACTGTAATATCGCTGAAGAAGGAACAAAATATGTCAAAACTAAATTCAATAGTTCAATTTCCGAAGTGTAAATGCCCTCGTATGGCATTTCAATATAAACCTGTTCTCCTTCTTCATAGACGTAATAACGGTATTCCTTATCGCCGGTTTGGATTTCAACACCGTAATATGCACCGGAAGTAGGATAGTCATTCAGGGATTGCTTGCGTGTGGGTCTTGCTTCGCTAATATACAGAAGCAGATCTTCAATGTGCAGTTCGTTCAATGGTATAGACGCATCAAGCGTATTACAGTTGAGCGAGACTGAGACAACATCTTCAATTTCAGGGCGTCTGATTGGCTTTGCTTTCGGGAAAATATCGTTGAAAAGATACACGGCAACCGCAAGCAAGCCAACGCAGACGACAACCACAACGGTCAAAATAATATTTTTCTTTTTCATGCAGATACCTCCATTTCGTTGTTACTTCGAGATCCAGCCCAATTCCTTAAGCTGGGTGATTACATCTTCAGGCACATCACTGGTGTCACCATCGGATAGCTTAAAGATAAAATACAAGCCGGTCTTACCGTGAACAAATTTTCCTCAAATAAGCAGTAATGGCGACCCGGCGCTGTAAAAAGTGCCGGATCGCCGGTATTTCTGTTTTCTCACTTTTATTGTACTCGATTAAAGTAGTACGTTCAACATGGAGACTGTGAACATTCGATCCTCGCCGGATATGATGAGATTTATGTACAAATAGATTTACTCTAAGTTTGGGTATCGAATAAATGCTTATCGCTGATACAAGCAATACACAGACAAGTGCGGCAACAAGAATTTTTATAGTTTTCTTCTTTTTCATACAATCACACCACTTTACTCTGTGGGCACAATACTACCATCTATGATTGCTCCACCCCAGTCATAAGTATCAAACCATGTCCTCTTACCTATAAATCTAACTCGTTCAGTCACAGTACCTTGCGAAGAATGTTC
>JAEYPI010000114.1 GCA_023410885.1 Bacillota bacterium | reverse complement strand
ATATAGAATTGACGGTTGGCGGGGAACCCGTTTTCTTCCTGCAGCATATCCCAGCGCGTTGCCAGAACCTGCGTAGCCGCATGGGATCGGAAGCTACCCCCACCAAAGCGGTCCACGACGCTCTTGGGTGTTGTTTGCAGAGCATGTGGAAAGCCAATGCGATTTCCCATCAGGAGATTCACGTTGAAATGAGGACCCGGAGCGGGGGCAAGAAGATCAATTTCATGCTCACCATCCTGGTTTAATACGCCGGCCCATTGATCTGCATCCACCAGTACTTCTGTTGCTGCATCCATCACCTCTTGGGATGCCACAATGAGCTGTATACCCCGACCATCGGACTTTAATATTTTAAGGCCATTGCTTTCCCGGCTATATAGAAATAAAAGAGAGCTTTTGCTCACGCTGTTTAAGCGTACGAAGTCTGAGATAACCGCTATCTTAAGCAGTTCGAGTACGGCCGGAGCTCTGAACTTTAGTCCTGAAACAGCCATCACGTTGTTCAAGGTACTATCTATGTAGATGGCATCACCATGGGGCCGTGAAAAGTATTCACCAAATACTTTTTGTGCCCATTCATCAGCCTTCATTTCAAGTCCTCTTGCTACTAATTCCTTCATTTTTCTACACCCCCATATAAGCTGAAATGCTTGATACATGCTTGTGAAAGCGCGTTCACTATACGACGATCATAGCACAAGATTTTCCACTAATCAAGGAGGAGTTTATTGTACCTCTCCACTGAAATGAAAAAACCTTCGATGAGCTGGCCATTCTTTATGGCGAGAAGATTAGATTTGATATATTGGCAAAAAGCGGGTACAATGTTCATATTGGAACAGAAAAACTGGAGGTAAAACTGTGTCAAAACCGGTAGTTGCAGTTGTTGGAAGACCCAATGTGGGTAAATCCACATTTTTTAATTATTTAGCTGGAAGAAGAATCTCGATTATCGAGGATACACCGGGGGTGACCCGGGATAGAATATATGCTGAGAGCGAATGGAGGGGCAAGAAATTTACCCTTATTGATACGGGGGGTATTGAAGCCCATTCCGAGGATTATATCAAGCAGCAAATGGTCAGACAAGCCCAAATTGCAATTGATACCGCTGATGTCATTATTCTGATGGTGGATGTGCGGGTAGGACTAACTGCGGCTGACGAAGATGTAGCTGTCATGCTCCGCAAATCGGCCAAACCCGTAGTTGTAGCGGTCAATAAGGCAGATAGTATAGGAAATCCCCCGCCTGAGGCCTATGAATTTTATAATTTGGGCATGGGTGAGATTTTTCCCATCTCCTCCATCCATGGCCTTGGCATGGGTGAGCTTTTGGATGAAATTTATGATAATTTCCCCGAAGAAGGGGAAGAGGGTGAGGAGGATGATTGCATCAAGGTTGCTATCATCGGAAAGCCCAATGCCGGAAAGTCCTCCATCATTAACAAAATCCTCGGTGAGGATCGGGTTATTGTCAGTGATGTGCCGGGTACGACTCGGGATGCCATTGATACCTTCTATGAGGTGGATGGAAAGCGCTACATGTTTATCGATACGGCAGGTATCAGGCGAAAGAGCCGAATTGATGAGGAAATCGAAAAATACAGTATTATTCGGTCCTGGGCTGCTGTTGATCGCGCCGATGTCTGCGTCCTGATGATTGATGCCCAGGATGGGGTCACCGAGCAGGATACAAAGATTGCAGGCTATGCTCATGAGCAGGGTAAGGCCTCCATCATTGCCATCAACAAATGGGATTTGGTTGAGAAGCAAACGGGTACCCTTGAGGATTACCGTAAACAGGTGCATAAGGATTTGGAGTTCATGAGTTACGCACCGATAGTCTTTATTTCAGCTAAAACAGGGCAGCGTGTTGAGCGCTTATTCGAGCTCATTGATTATGTCAACGACCAGTCGGCCTTTAGAGTTCAGACAGGTGTTCTCAATGATGTTCTCAATGATGCCGTTGCCATGGTTCAGCCCCCATCGGATAAGGGCAAACGCTTAAAGATTTTCTATATGACCCAAACCGGTGTCAGACCGCCCAGCTTCGTGCTGTTTGTCAACGATGCCGAGCTCATGCATTATTCCTATGAACGTTATCTTAAAAATACCCTTCGAAATAATTTTGGTTTTGAAGGAACACCTTTACGCTTTACTATCAAGGAGAAGGGTGATAAATAATGGTTTTAAGAATCATACTTGCTGCTCTGGCGGGTTATCTTTTGGGAAGCATCAACACCTCCCTTCTGGTGGGAAAGTTATTCTATAAGACCGATGTCAGGGAGCATGGAAGCGGTAACGCAGGGGCAACCAATACCTTGAGGACATTGGGCAAGGGGCCGGCCCTTTTGGTTGTGGTTGGGGACCTGTTAAAAGGCATCATCGCCTGCCTAATTGGCCGATACCTTGCAGGTGAACTGATTCCCGGGGTTTATGCCGGGGAGTACCTGGCGGGGATGGCCGCAGTATTGGGCCATAATTGGCCGATTTATTTTGGTTTCAAGGGGGGCAAGGGGGTTATGACTTCCTTTGCCGTAGTTCTTATGTTTTCTCCAATAGCTGCTTTACTGTGCCTTGTTGGTTTTATTATCATTGTGGCATTTACGCGCTATGTATCATTGGGGTCCATGGTTTGTGCCCTGCTGTTTCCCATAATGGCCTTTATCTTTGATGAGCCATTGCTTATGGTCTTGGTGGGAACCTTTTTAGCGCTTTTAATTGTTTTAAGGCATAGCCCTAATATCCAGCGGCTTCTGGCAGGAAATGAAAAAAAATTAAGCTTTAAAAAATCTTAAGGAGTGTAGCAAGACATGTCTGTGGTATCCATCATCGGAGCAGGGAGCTGGGGAACCAGTCTTTCCATACTTCTAGCAGGCAACGGACACGAGGTTCGTGTTTGGTCCCTATTTCAGAATGAAGTTGATCGGCTCAATCAAGAGCGTGAACATAAGGACAAGCTTCCGGGTGCAAAAATACCTGAAACCGTTGAATTCACGACGGATATGGAGAAATGTCTCCAAGGCCATGATGTCATCGTGCTCGTCGTACCCTCCCAGACTGTGAGGGAAAGCGCCAGACGTCTGGCACCCTATGTGTCGAAGGACGATATTGTGGTGCTTTGTTCAAAAGGTCTGGAGGAAAAATCAGGCCTGCGTTTAAGCGAGGTTGTCTTAAGTGAGCTTCCCGAGATTCAGGTTGTGGCGCTCTACGGGCCCAGCCATGCAGAAGAGGTCGCGTTCGGTATTCCTACAACGGTTGTATCGGCCTGCCCCAATCAGGAAGCGGCCATGTTTGTGCAGGATATCTTTATGTCAACCGCTTTTCGCGTTTATACCAGCTCGGATTTAATTGGAACCGAGATCGGTGCGGCTCTTAAAAATGTCATCGCTCTTTGTGCGGGTATCTGCGACGGCCTGGGCTATGGGGATAACAGTAAAGCGGCACTCATGACCCGGGGCCTTACAGAAATAGCGCGCCTGGGCATCGTCATGGGCGCCAATGCCAAAACCTTTTCCGGCCTGACCGGAATCGGTGATCTCATTGTTACCTGCACCAGTAAGCACAGCCGGAATTGGCAGGCAGGTCATTTAATCGGAAAGGGCCATACGGTGGAAGAAGCCCAACAAGAAGTCCGAATGGTCGTGGAAGGGATATCAGCCACACGGGCTGCATATGCGCTTTCTCAGAAATATAAAGTCAATATGCCCATCTCCGAGGAAGCCTATCATATCCTTTTTGAAGGTAAGGACTGCAAAAAAGCAGTCTATGATTTGATGACCCGAAGCAGAAAGCATGAAACGGAAGATACAGGCTGGTAAAGGCCGTTAAAATCCGTATGTGTATCCCCATGGAAATTGTTGAATGATTTCTATGGGGATTCATTGCTAAAACAGCAAAAATTTAATGATTATAACCACCCAATATGTTTTAAAAATATATTATGAAAACGTGAAATTGTTAAGCTGGATAAGGAAATCATAGTAGGAATTTGACCTGTCGTCCCTTAAGGATTAAGGTAGAGGTGCGTTCTTTTAGAACGCACCTCTTACTTATACCCTTACGTTTTTACCGACGATTAAAGGCCATTCGGAGTCGCCGTTCAGGGTTTTGCCCGCTGTTATGGTGACACCCTTATCCAGGATGCAATGGCGCAGATTAACATTCTGTTCCAGCACCGAACCCTGCATAATCAGGCTGTCTTTTATCACGGCACCCTTCATTACCCTTACGCCTCTGAAGAGTACACTGTTTTCGACATCGCCTTCAATGATACAGCCGTCGGCGACGATAGAATTCCGGACATTTGCTTCTTCATTGTATTTTGCGGGGGCCTCATCCTTCACCTTGGTAAAGATTTTCCTGCGATCCATGAGCAGCTCTAATCTGACCTTGGGATTCAAGAGCTCCATATTGGTTCTGTAATAAAGTTGAATATTACTCAAAGGCCTCCAATAGCCATTAAAGATAGAAGCATAAATTTTAAGATCCTGGGTATGACGCACGATGATATCCTGAACAAACTCGGCTTGGCCTTTGGCAGCGCTTTCCTGTAAAATTTCGATTAACAATTTTCGGCGAATGATGTAAACCCCCATGGAACCCATACTGGTTTTGGGGTTTAGAGGCTTTTCCATAAAATCAATGATTCGCCCTTCATTATTGATTTCAACCATGCCCAGGAGCTTCTGATCATTGGCCGAAAAATCACACATGTTGCGGCAGGCGATTGTGATATCGGCGCCACTTTGAATGTGTTGTTCGAGCATGGGCCGGTAATCCATATTATAAATAACATAGCCTTGTCCGATAACAACAAATGCTTCATCGCTTCGCTCAAGAAAGGTGAGATTATTATACATGGCATCAGCAGTTCCTTTATACCAACCGGTTCCGAATTCAGACAGATAGGGGGGGAAGATAACGAGCCCTTTATTTTTTCGATCCAGGTCCCATTCCTTGCCCGAGCCTAAATGGTCCATCAAGGATCGGATGTTATATTGAGTGAGAACACCAATATTGGTTATGCCGGAGTTTACCATGTTGGAGAGCGTAAAATCGATAGCTCTGTATTTTCCTCCAAAGGGAACAGCGGCAATCGATCGTTCCAGGGACAGCTCCTTAAGACGATTGTTTTTTCCACCGGTTAAAATGATGCCCATTGCAGATTTCATTTATTATCGCCTCCTTTCATGATTGAACCCCCTGACGGGATGTTGTTGCTATCAAAATCATGAGGGGTGATGAAGTTATCGATCACGACGTTCTTACCAAGCACCGTGTTATTAGGAATGACGGTATTGGAGCCAATAACAGTTATTTTCGTATCATAAACCTTGGGATTATAAGTATTCTCAGCGAATTCTCCCACACCACATTTGACATTATTTCCAATGACACTGGATTCACCGATGATAGAGCAGTAAATTTCAGTATTTGATCCGATCAGTGCATCGGACATGACAATGGAATCCTCTATGACTGTCCCAGCGTTAATGATGACACCGGGGAAAATAACTGAATTACGAACGGTTCCATAAACCATACATCCTTCTGCCACCACCGACTTTTCCACTCTTCCGGTGTCGCCGATAAAATGAGCAGGATAAACGGGATTGGGGGTGAAAATCTTCCAGTAAGGGTCGAACATATTAAAATCAGGAATACGCTCGGTAAGATTCATGGTCGATTCCCAGTAGGACTGAAGGGTGCCTACATCACGCCAATAGCCCACAAACCGGTAGGCCATCATCTTCTTCCCGTTGGCAAGCAGGGTGGGGATGATGTTCTTTCCAAAATCATGATCGGAGGGGCTTTTCAGGTGATCGTTCATCAAATATTCTCTTAAGATATCCCAATTGAAGATATAAATGCCCATAGAGGCCAAGGTGCTCTTGGGATTAGCGGGCTTTTCCTCAAATTCATATATGGTTCCGTCATCCTTGGTATTCATAATGCCATAACGGCTGGCTTCCTCATAGGGGACATCAATGACTGAAATAGTGGCATCCGCGTTATTTTGTTTATGGTAGTCAAGCATCTCCGCATAATTCATTTTGTAGATATGATCACCGGAAAGAATGATGACATATTTGGGAGACATCTCATCAACATAATGAATGTTCTGATAAACAGCATCCGCTGTCCCGGAATACCATTCACCTTTTTCGGTCTTCATATACGGAGCCAAAATGGTAATTCCACCATTGACACGATCTAAATCCCAAGGTTTACCGATACCAATATGGGAATTGAGCTTAAGGGGTTGATATTGAGTGAGCACACCGACGGTGTCTATTCCGGAATTGATGCAATTGCTTAAGGTAAAATCAATAATGCGGTATTTACCGCCATAGAGAACAGCAGGTTTGGCGATATTTTTGGTGAGCACGCCCAGACGGCTTCCCTGCCCACCGGCTAGAAGCAGAGCAACAATTTCTTTTCGAGTCATAACTCTTCCTCCCAAAAATCGTTCTGTTTATTATATACCCTGTTACTCATAATAAAACAATGAGTGTTTAAAATAAAATATTGATATTTATAGCGGAAATGGTATAATAATCACGAAGGTCAAGGAAGGTCAAATTTATTGGGGGCGGTGCTATCATGAAATATCGTGACTATTACGAAGTGCTGGGTGTCAAGAAAGAAGCCACTCAGGACCAGATTAAAAAAGCATATCGGAAGCTCGCCAAGGCGTACCACCCTGATGCAAATCCGGGTGATAAGAAATCCGAAGAAAAATTTAAGGAAATAAATGAAGCCTATGAAGTGCTGGGAAATGAGGAAAAACGCAGGAAATATGACCAGTTTGGAAATACCTATAATTTCTCTGATGGATATGATTTCGATCCCTCCCAATTTGGTTTCAGGGGCGGGAATACGCGCTATGAGTTTAGAAATGCAGGAGCTCACGGCTTCAGTGATTTTTTCGATATGTTCTTTGGTGAAAATGGCATGGACGATCTGTTCTCGTCAAGAGGACGTGGCGGTTTTGGCGGTTTTTCAAAAGCAGCAGGAGCAGGTTTCCAGCAGAATATTCGTGGGGAAGACAAGGAAGTGGAAATCAAAGTATCAGTCCTTGATGGTTTGAAAGGAGCAGAAAAGCATATTACCATTGAAGGG
>JAEYPI010000028.1 GCA_023410885.1 Bacillota bacterium | reverse complement strand
GGGGATAACAAAGGACCTTAACAAACCCAATGCGTTGATATTAAGCTACCCGGTTATAAGCTCGGGCGAGTTTGCTCATAGAGATTCTTTTGTAAGTCTTTTAGGTGAAGATGCTGACAGCAGTTTATTGCATGAAATGTCTCTGGAACACCAGGTCAATGAAAAAACACCGCCGACTTTTATTTGGCACACGTTTGAAGATAAATCCGTACCGGTGGAAAATTCCTTGATGTTTGCCCAAAGCCTGAGAAAGAACAGCATTCCTTTTGAAATGCATATCTATCCCCATGGCAAACATGGTATGTCTCTGGCCACTGAGGAGACGGATCATGTAAACCCACATGTAGCTTCATGGATGGGTCTCTGCATCGAGTGGCTGAGGACCTGCGCATTTAAGTAGAAAGCAATTGGGCCAGTTTCATCTAGGTATTTGGACATCCTTGTTTAATTTGGTTTCTTGTTAAATCCAAGTTACACTTCGGATGTCCTTTTTAATAATAAAGACAATGTAGTTTCTGAAATTCCTAAATACCCTTATCTTATTATTGGCAGGTCAAATAAAGCTTTTTACAGCCATCCAGTCGAATGGTATGAAACCGAAAGCATTGCTAACAAAATATTTTCGCTTGAAGTGGGCATAAACGCTGATATTACAGCGGGGTCATGTGGCATTTCTCGTGAAAGCGCGAACTACATAAGTAAATTCTCTAACTGCTTAATGACTGATGCCGAATGGCCGTTAATAGTTAAAAGAATAGCTCGTTTTGATATTGGCTATATGGAAACAGATGGGTTATGTTATGTCGAGGAGAATAATGGTATTAGAGATACTTCTATCAAAGATGTGATCATGATTAAGCCCTCGCCACGTCATTGCCGAAACGCTTCTGGCACGTAAAAGCTTTCTATTTCCTTTTATATTGCTCTATAATAATGATAATTTCTTGGTTGCGCAAATCCTATGTGAGTAGATAGATGAATGCGAAAAGATGAAAATCTATGAAAATTATGAAAAGTAGCGGGATTTGCAAACTTGACGCCAAGTATAAAAGGACTGTAAATTAGAAATATAGAAATGATTTTTCTACACTTCATACAATTTAATGGTTGTATTTTAAGAATGATTTGTGTATGTTTTTGGACTAAACCCTTGCTATTGGATAAGTATTGTACTAAACCAAATGGAGGATGTGTCAATGAAAAAAATGTAATTCTTATCATAGCAGATCAACATTACAAGGTTTAAATTCGGTAATGTGGTAATCTTTATGTAAGAATATATTATTGAGCAGTATAAATTAACGGGCAGTAAATCGCCTCGTCAAATTTCTCATGAGTAAAATATATCTATTAATATGGGGGGATCATTATGGAACAAAAAAGGAAAAATATTATTGTCTATTTAAGTGACCAGCAAAGAGCGGACACACTTGGGTGCTATGGCCAGAAACTGGATGTTTCTCCGGTACTTGACGAGATGGCAAAGGAAGGTGTTTTGTTTGAGCAGGCCTATACCTGTCAGCCTGTCTGCGGACCAGCACGTGCCTGCCTGCAAACCGGAAAATATCCCAACATGACTGGCAGCTATGTAAACGAAATAGGTTTAAAGATTGATGAGAACACTATTGCCAAGGAGCTTAATAAAGCAGGCTATGAGACTGCTTATGTAGGGAAGTGGCATCTTGCATGTAATTTTAAAGAGAATGTTGTATTGGTTAAAAAGCCTATACCTCAGGAGCGTATGGGGGGATATAAAGATTATGTGATGGTTTCGGAAGCACTGGAGCTGACATCTCATGGTTATGACGGATATGTATTTGACAAAGAAGGTAACCGTGTGGATTTTACAGGCTACAGAACCGATTGTATTACGGATTATGCCATCCACTACATACAAAACAAGAAATCGGATGCGCCGTTTTTCATGTTTTTATCCCATATAGAGCCTCATCAGCAGAATGATACGGACAGATATGAGGGGCCGGATGGATCAAAAGAACGGTTTAAGGACTATGAGGTGCCACAGGATTTACTGGATGGAAAATATGAGGGCGACTGGAAGGAAAACTACCCTGATTATTTAGGTCAGTGCCGAAAGCTTGATGATAATCTTGGAAAATTGATAGCAACCCTTAAGGAAAAAGGGATCTACGATGATACGGTTATCATCTATACCAGCGATCATGGTTGCCATTTTAAAACACAGGAAGGCGAGTATAAGCGCAACGTTTTTGATAGCTGTCTACGCATTCCGTTAGTTATACAGGGTGGACCCTTTAAGGGCGGTATTCGAAGCGACAAGCTCGTGAGCAGTATACAGCTTCCAACTACCATATTAAAGCTTGCCGATGTCGAAGTTCCTGAAGATATGATATATGAGCCTCTGCAGGATGCCCTTGATGACAATTGCAGCTTCGGCGACGTCATCTTCTATCATATTAGCGAAACAGAGCTTGGACGCGGTATCCGGACAAAAAAATGGAAGTATAGCGTACATGCACCGCATGTTCAGCCGCTTTTACGCATGGATGCCCATTTCACCACCGAAGGCTTTTATAAGATGCTATCAAGAACCAAGCCGGGCAGTGATAGTTACATTGAACAATACCTGTTTGATTTGGAAGCAGATCCGAATGAGAAAAACAATCTGGTTAACGCTCCGGAATATAGGGAGGAAAGAGCTAAGCTTGCTGAAATTCTCTGCCAATGCATGGTTCGCGCGGGTGAAGAAGCGCCTGAAATTTATCCTTTTGGTACTGAGCTTCCCAAACAATATTCTGATATTGACTAAGATAGGCAGGAAAGAGTCTTTTATGGCTCTTTCCTGTTAAACATAAGCAGAAAAAAGACATAAATTACATGAAAATCCGAGGGAAAACCTCGGATTTTCATATCTTAATCAGATTTGTATTAGAGTACATTGTCCTTTAGTATTAAACGGTTTTTGGGATAAACCTCCGAACCTCTTAAGATGAGTTCGGGTGTGACAACTATGCGTTGCGGCAGCTTGTTTTTCGTATATTTATATTGTCGCATACGGCTTAGCAGCAGCTTGGCCACCCGTTGCCCAATAGCATAGTCGGGATCTGAAATCACAGTAAGACGGAATCCCTTCAGAGAAAAGGAGAAGTCGTCTCCATAAGAAATAAAGGCAATATCCTCAGGGGTATGTAGTGAGAGTTCATCCAATGCCATCAAGCAACCTCTGGTGATGGCGGTGTTTGAGGAGAAAATGGCGGTGACTTCGGGTTGCTCCGTTAGCAAACGTATAGTAAGCTGCTTAGCGCTATCTTCGTTGAAATCCCCATAGCAGATATATTCATTTCGGATAGGAATCCCGCGTTTACGAAGGGCTTCGGTATAGGCGGCAAGTCGATCCTGATTAGGTTTGATTACCATGGGTCCGTTGATAATAGCAATGTGCTGATGGCCATTGTCAATCAAAATGTTTACTGCATCATAAGTGGTTTTATAACTGTCGATGCGTACACTGTCGATATGCGAAATGCCGGTATTACGAATCAATGTAACCACAGGAATAGTACGGTTGATACTCTCCAAGAACTGAGTGTTGTAATCATTGAGCTCAGTTGAGGGTACCACAATAATACCGCTGACGATATCGCGAAGTTTATCGATACAGACCACGTCTTGATAAGGATCTTCTCCTGTATTAGTGAAGATTGGCGTTATATGTTCTTCATCCATAACGCTGCTGATACCGTTAATAATCCGGTTAGCCCAGGGGTAATTCTTGCAGGATATGATAATGCCTGCTAAAGAGCCTCGAAGACCATTAGTGCTCCGTGCTTTGTACTGTTTAGGCTGGTAATTCAGCTCCGCTGCAATGGCGAGAATCTGCTGTCTAGTGGCATCGCTAATGTTGGAGTCTTCGCGAAAAGCTCTTGAAACAGTAGCGGGAGATGTGCCTGCAATACGGGCAATGTCTTTGATGCTAGCCATGTAATTAATCACCGTCCTTTGTTCAATTTTAGCATATTTTTAAAGTCATGTAAACTCAGCGTTAATGAAAATCAATGCAAATCTTGAACATCTTTGGGGACACCCGTGACGATGTATCTAGGGGACTATTATTTAATTTTGTCCCAGAAAGCATTAACGGTTTCAGTGACATTGTCAATTCCGTACCTGTTTTTCAGATCTCTTCTGAAATAGGCCGAATGCCCGCCCCAGGGCTGCCCTTCAATATTAAGCTCAACATACCGGATTTCCGGCATTCTCCCGACAGACATGCTATTTGCAGACGATAATAATCCTGATAAAGGGTTGATACTGTGGGGAATTACTTCTGTCCCCATGTAAACCTTCTTTGAGACAAAGTCGGTCTTTGTCTGCACCCTTGTAACCTTATGAACGTATTTTTTATTTACTGGTTCTGAAGGTGCTCCAATCTGAACCACATGATGAATGGAGATACCTTTCCTCTCCAGGGTGATGAGGGCATCACCGACAGCCTGGCCACCTCCGCTGTGGCCAATTAAAATAATTTTGGATATCCTTTTCAGATTTTTCTGAACGGCTCTGACCACTTCTATTCCTCCGGTTCCCCTGTGCATATGCACCCCAACCTCCAATATCTGCCTTATAATAGTAGTATTCTTCACTTCACCCAGGGGAAAAACCTCTATAAATGTAACAGATCTGCCCCGCCGAGCATATCTTTTTTCCAGCTCTTCCTTGAGATCCTTGAAAATGTTTCTCGATGCATTGGTATTGATCCCTGCCGCAAGTATAATCAGAATATTTGCATTCATGAGGCTATTCCGGAGAGAAAATCTTACTATATAATATGAACCCCTCTGCTTTCAGGGTACGTTCCCTAAGAAGCATACAACAAGCCTCGGCCAATAAAACAATTTTCTTTCAGTTCATATTAATACTTGTCTCAAGGATGCAGGCGCTTATAAGTTATTTCATTTAAGACATCTGGAGTAAAACTATAAGAAAAAGCTTATATTTCATGGACGAAGGAATCTGACCACAGGCAGATTTGGTTATCTTTTCTAAGCTGCTTTTTTCTCCAATTTTTTTAATTGACAACACCTTTAGACTGTGTTTATAATAAATTGTTTTATTGTTTAGTATATCTAAACAAAATGTTTAATTTGTTAAAACTGCGAAAGGGGTTTTATATGAAAATCGGTAACAAAATAAAGATGCTCAGAATTAAAAACGGCCTGACGCAGGAGGAGCTTGCCAACAGGAGTGAGCTTTCGAAGGGATTTATCTCACAGATTGAACGAGATCTTACTTCTCCTTCCATCGCTACGCTGATGGATCTGCTCCAATGCCTAGGGACCAACATTAAGGATTTTTTCAACGAGATTGTGGATGAAAAGATCGTGTTTAGGAAGGACGACATATTCGTCAAAGAAAATAAGGACTTAAACTATGAAATCAGTTGGATTGTGCCCGATTCCCAGAAAAACCGCATGGAGCCCATACTCTTAACTCTTGCACCCGGCGGAAGCGCAGAAGTGGATGATCCCCATGAGGGAGAAGAATTTGGGTATGTACTCTCCGGCAGTATTTCGATCCATTTGGGGAACAGAAAGTACAAGGTAAAGAAGGACGAAAGCTTTTATTTCAAGCCAACGGTCGTCCATTATATATCAAATGGGGGAAAGACCCAGGCCAAGATCCTCTGGGTATCCACACCTCCAAGTTTTTAGAAGTATCGATGGGACAGGAGTAAGCGAGATGGCGAAGCACATAATTGAATTAGTGGATTTGACCAAGGAATACAACGATGTAGAGGTATTAAAGGGGATTAACCTTTATATCCGCCAAAATGAATTTATTACGCTGCTAGGACCCAGTGGCTGTGGTAAGACGACCACCCTGCGACTCATTGGTGGCTTTGAGACCCCTACTTCCGGTAAGGTTCTCTTTGATGGTGCCGACATGACCCAAGTTCCTCCCTATAAACGGAAGGTCAACACGGTGTTTCAAAAATATGCCCTTTTCCCACATATGAACGTATTTGATAATATCGCCTTTGGTCTGAAGATCAAGAAAATGGACAAAGGGATTATAAAGGAAAAGGTAAAATATATGCTCTCCATGGTTAACCTGGAGGGCTTTGAGAAGCGATCAGTGGATTCCTTAAGCGGTGGCCAGCAGCAACGTATCGCCATTGCGCGTGCTTTGGTTAATGAGCCGGAGGTGCTGCTTTTGGACGAGCCCTTGGGCGCTCTTGATCTTAAGCTGCGTAAAGAAATGCAGCTCGAACTGAAGAATATGCAGAAGCGCTTGGGTATTACCTTTATCTATGTCACCCATGATCAGGAGGAAGCGCTCACCATGTCCGACACCATTGTTGTCATGAAACAGGGTGCTATTCAGCAGATAGGAACACCACAGGACATCTATAATGAGCCCTGTAATGCATTTGTAGCTGATTTTATCGGTGAAAGTAATATCATTGACGGTATCATGCTCCAGGATTACAAAGTAGAGTTTGCCGGTCATGATTTTGACTGTGTGGATAAAGGCTTTGGTCAGAATGAGCCGGTAGATGTTGTGGTTCGTCCTGAGGATATTCGGCTGATGAAGGATGATGAGAGCCTTCTTCAAGGTGTTGTTCGCTCCGTTATCTTTAAAGGCGTTCACTTTGAAATGCAGGTGGCTGACGAAAATGACTTTAACTGGATTGTCCACAGCACCTCCATGGAACCGGTGGATTCAAAAGTAGGACTGAAGATTCAGCCCTCCGATATACAAATTATGAGGAAGTGAGTTCCGTAAACACGCTTTCCTCGGTTTGTTTAATTACTTTTATTTAGTGGAAGTGAGTGAGATATGAAAAAAGGTTGGACTTCATACCCATACCTCGTGTGGATGCTGATTTTCATACTTGTTCCCCTTGTGCTGGTGCTGTACTACTCTGTTACTGTCACAACACCAACGGGCACGGTTTTCAGCTTTGCAAATTTTAAGAAATTCATGCAGCCTATTTACATGAAAGTGCTGTGGCGTTCGATTGAGCTTGCGGTTAAAAGTACAGCCATATGCCTTTTTCTTGGCTATCCCATAGCAATGATATTGTCAGGGCGTGATATGAGCAAAAAGAGCACGCTGGTGCTGCTCTTTGTCATTCCCATGTGGATGAACTTCCTTCTGCGTACCTATTCCTGGATGACTCTGCTTGATAAAAAAGGCGTTATCAACTTGCTGCTGGATGCTTTAGGCCTTCCGCAGCTGAATATCCTATATACGGATCCGGCGGTTATATTAGGCATGGTGTATAACTTCCTACCCTTTATGGTGCTTCCTATTTTCTCGGTCATGAGCAAGATTGATAAAAGTGTGATAGAAGCGGCGGAGGATTTAGGTTCCAATGGCTTTACTGTATTCAGGAAAATTACCTTGCCCCTGAGTTTTCCGGGTGTGGTGTCGGGTATAACAATGGTGTTTATGCCGGCTTTGACGACCTTTATTATTTCAAATCTTTTGGGTGGAAGTCAGTACATGCTGATTGGTAACTTGATAGAGGATCAGTTCATGAGGGTTTATGACTGGAATTTCGGCTCGGCCATTTCTGTTGTCATGATGCTGCTCATTCTGATCAGTATGACATTGATGTCCCAGACTGACAGGGAAGATGCAGGGGGTGGATTGTTTTGAGAAAGTTCTTGAAAAAGTTTTATTTGACGCTGGTTTATATTTTTCTCTATGCCCCCGTGGTCATGTTGATTATCTTCTCTTTTAATAACTCTAAATCCAGAGCCCATTGGGATGGATTTACCCTACGCTGGTATGCGGAGCTTTTTAAGGACAGACAGATCATGTCTTCCCTTTATTACACGGTGGCCGTGGCCTTGTTGGCTTCCTTGATAGCAACGGTCATGGGGACGGCCGCTGCGCTAGGCATTCACAATATGAGCAAGCTCAAAAAGTCCTTCATCATGAATATTACGTACTTACCTATTCTGAATCCCGACATTGTGACGGGTATATCCCTGATGATTCTCTTTTTGTTCCTCAACATTAAGCTTGGCTTTGTCACGCTGTTGCTGGCCCATATCAGCTTTAACGTGCCCTATGTGATCATATCGGTGCTGCCCAAGCTAAAACAACTGAACAAGCATTTAGGGGAGGCGGCACTGGATTTAGGCGCAACCCCGCTCTATGCCTTTAGAAAGGTTATTCTTCCGGAGATCATGCCTGGGGTGATTACAGGCTTTCTGCTGTCATTTACCCTATCGCTGGATGATTTCATAGTAAGCTTTTTCACAACCGGCTCCGGGGTATCAACATTGTCCATGACCGTCTTTTCAATGGCGCGAAGAGGTATTAATCCCAAAATCAACGCTTTGTCCACATTGATGTTCTTGGTGGTGCTGGCCCTGCTTTTGGTTATTAGCAAGAGAAGCTCCGGAAATAATGGGGACAATATGAAAGAAACTGAAAAATTAACTACGCTTTTATAAATATGAAGGGGGATAAGAAATGAAGAAAAAAAGATTAATGACCATCCTGTCCGTTCTGTCCATGCTTGCCATTTTACTGACCGCTTGCGGCGGAAACTCCGCTGAGCCCGGTAAGGGTGGGGGCGAGCAGGTGACCATCAACGTATACAACTGGGGAGATTATATCAGTGAAACCGCCATCGCTGAGTTTGAAAAGGCCAATCCCGGTATCAAGGTCAACTATGAGAATTTCTCTACCAATGAGGACATGTATGTCAAAATCAAAACCGGTGCGTCAGCTTATGATGTGGCCATTCCTTCCGACTATATGATCAAGCGGATGCTGGATGAAGGCCTGCTAAATAAGATCAACATGGAGAATATCCCTAATTACAAGTACATTGATGACCGCTTTAAATCCCTGTCCTATGACCCTAACAATGAGTATTCGGTTCCGTACATGTGGGGAACAGTGGGCATTCTTTATAATAAAACCATGGTTTCAGAGCCCGTGGATAGCTGGAAAATTCTCTGGGATGAGAAATACAGCAAGCAGATTATCATGCAGAATAGTGAAAGAGACAGCATAGGGGTTACCTTGAAAATGCTGGGCTATTCCATGAATACCAAGAATATAGCTCAACTGGAAGAGGCTAAAGCCAAGCTGATTGAACAAAGACCCCTCGTTATGGCCTATTTTGTTGACGAGGTTAAGGATGCCATGATTTCAGAAAGTGCTGCTCTTGCGTTGGTCTGGTCGGGCGATGCCTATTACTGCATGGCCGAGAATGAAAATCTTGCCTATGCTGTCCCAAAGGAAGGCTCCAATTACTGGTTCGATTCCATGGTCATTCCTAAGACCAGTAAGCATCAGAAGGAAGCGGAAGCCTTTATCAACTTTATGTGCGACACCGATATCGCCTATGGCAATGCTGAGTATATTGGCTATTCAACGCCACATACCGAGGTCATGAAGATGCTGGACCCTGCTATAACCTCCGACAGGGCTGCCTATCCCCTGGCCGAAGATTTGAAGAACTATGAAATCTTTGAATATCCCGGAGATGAAATCAATAAGGAGTATGGCAGGATATGGACGGAAGTAAAGGCGCATTAATGCCAGCTTTCCAAGTACCGGCCGGTCTGGATTTCCTGAGAAATAAGATATCCTGACTTTTGCAGCCATTAAGTGATACACTGCCTGTAACCTTTGTATTTAGAGGTTACAGGCAGTTTGTATTTACGGGTCGAGGCTTGTTGTGCGATGCCTGAACATCGCACTCTATTTACGGGTCGAGGCTTGTTGTGCGATGCAGTGGAGGGGTCTTGGAGTTTTTCAAATATGACTATCTGATGTCATATTCATTTGGTATACTATTACTGGTGAACCATGGATGAAAATTAATCGTTTACTTGAAATAACCATTCTTTTGATCAATAAAGGGACTGTAACGGCTAAAGCGCTTGCTGACAGATTTGGTGTATCCACAAGAACCATATACAGGGATGTGGATGTTCTTTCCTGTGCCGGAGTACCTGTTTTCACCAGCAAGGGTAACGGGGGCGGCATCTCGCTTTTGGAAGATTACTCCTTGAATAAAACCTTAATATCGGAGCATGAAAGCGAGAGTCTGTTACTTGCGCTTAAAACCTTGCAGGTGACAAAGTATCCGGAAGTTGATACTGTATTGGATAAAATAGGTGCGGTCTTTAAAAATAAAGACTCGGCTGATTGGGTGTATATTGATTTTTCTCCATGGGGCAGCGGGCCAAATGAATATAACAAATTCATCGATATTAAAAAAGCCATTCTTGAACGTAGGGTTATTTCGTTTGTTTATGTCAATGCCGAAGGAGGCAGGAGCCAGCGAAGTATTGAGCCCATGCGGCTCATATTCAAAGGGCAGGCCTGGTATTTATGGGGGTACTGCAAAGTAAGAAAAGCCTTTCGAACCTTCCGAATCTCAAGAATGAAAAATGTAAGTATTACCTATGAAGTCTTTGTAAGAAAAAAGCCTGATGAAACAAAGGCTGAAGCAGATGAAAAACCTGAAAAGCTGGTCAATCTTAAGCTAAAGTTTTACCCCCAAGCTCTGTACAGGCTGTATGATGATTTTGATGACGAATTGATTATCAAAAACGATGATGGTACTTATCATGTGTCCATAACCTTTCCCGAGGATGAGTGGGTATATGGATACCTCCTTTCCTATGGCTGTTATGTTGAAGTACTGGATCCCCCGCACATAAAAGAAATCATTACAGGCAGGATGAAAATGGCGTTGTATTTCTATGGGGAGAAAACTGAATAACTGGTGAACGTGAAATTTATTAAAAAAGAATCAAGGGAAAACAGTTATGCACTTTAAAGAAGTAAAAGCCATACTCTCCTCCAGCAATGGGATGAATCTATACCGCGGCTGTACCCATGGCTGCATTTATTGCGACAGCAGAAGCAAATGCTATCAGATGAACCATGACTTCGAGGATGTTGAGGTTAAGATCAACGGGCCCGAATTGCTGGAAGCAGCCCTTCGCAAAAAGCGCAAAAGATGTATGATTGGCACCGGTTCAATGGGTGATCCCTATATACATTTCGAGGCCGAGCTCGGACATACACGAAAATGCCTTGAGCTTATTCATCAATATGGCTTTGGGCTAAGCATTCAAACCAAGTCAAACCGGATTTTGCGCGACCTGGACCTTCTTAAGAGCATCAATCAGAAATCTAAATGCGTTGTACAGATGACACTAACAACCTTTGACGAGAGCCTGTGTAAAATCCTTGAACCCCATGTCAGTACAACAAGGGAACGCTTTGAGGTCTTAAAAATCATGCGGGACAACCATATTCCGACCGTTGTATGGCTTGACCCTATTTTGCCCTTTATCAACGACACCGAGGACAATTTAAGAGGACTTTTGAATTATTGCACCGAGGCCAGGGTTTACGGCATTATTTGCTTTGGTATGGGGCTGACATTGCGGGACGGAAACCGGGAGTATTTTTATGCAAAGCTTGATAAGCATTTTCCCGGTCTTAAGCAAAAATATCAACAGAGATACGGCTTAAGCTATGAAATAAAGAGCGACAATGACAAAATGCTAAAGGATATATTCTACATTGAGTGTAAAGAACATGGTATTGTCAGCAGCAATGAGGCAAACTTCAGGTACCTGCACACCTTTGAGAACAAGGAGCATGCTGAGCAGCTGAGCATGTTTTAAAACTATTTTCAAATATGACATGCTGTTGTCCAATCTGATGAAATAAAATCATGGTTAATAGTCCGAAAAGCCATGATGGAATTGTTTCCCCGGTTGAAAAGATGGAAAAAATGAATAAGATACTTTGGAGGGAAGAAAATCATGATTGAAATGCCTGAAGCCATTGCTGTTTCAAAACAAATCAATGAAACTATTTCCGGAAAAAGAATAATGAATGTCATTGCGGCACAAAGCCCCCACAAATTTGCCTGGTACCATGGCGACCCCGGTAAGTACCATGAACTGCTTACCGGCAAGGTAATAGGCAAGGCATCAGGGCACGGAAGCATGGTTGAAATCCAGGCTGAGGACGCGGTTATCCTGTTTGGTGAAGGCGTAGGCATAAGGTTCCACGGGGAAAATGAAAAGCGTCCCCAGAAGCATCAGCTGCTTATCGAGTTCGACGATTTTACTGCCCTCAGTGCGTCTATTCAAATGTATGGGGGTTTGTGGTGCTTTAAAGAAGGGGAGTTTGACAACCCGTATTTCCTTCTTGCGAAAAAAAGGCCGTCTCCCTTTTCTGAACAATTCGACAGAGCTTATTTCGAAGGTATTGTTTCGACACCTGGAACCGAGAACCTAAGCGCAAAGGCACTGCTGGCTACGGAGCAGAGAATACCCGGCCTGGGCAACGGTGTTTTGCAGGATATCCTTTATAATGCGGGCATTCATCCAAGAAAGAAGGTAAAAGCTTTTACTCCCAAGGATAAGGAAATACTTTTTGACTCGGTAAAAGCAACGCTTGCAGAGATGACTTTACAGGGCGGTAGGGATACCGAAAAGGATTTGTTTGGCTGCTCCGGAGGATATAAAACGAAACTCAGCAAGAATACCGTTGACAAGCCCTGTCCGGCTTGTGGTAAAGTGATCAAAAAAGAAGCCTATCTGGGTGGCAGCATATACTATTGCGAGGGCTGCCAGAGGGTTTAGTCCTCATGAAATAAAGGTCTCTTCTGAGAACTGCCGGGCATATTTTTTAGGTGAAATATTGAAGGCCTTGCTGAAAACCCGTATAAAATTCGAATAATCGTTAAATCCGCAATTCTGACATACGCTCGTAATGCTTAAGCCCTCCTTTAGAAGGGCTTTTGCCATAATGAGCCTTTTTTGATGAATGTAGCTGTGGAGGGTGTATCCCGTGTGCTTTTTAAACTGCCGCAAGAGGTGATATTTGCTGGTATAGAATCTTACGGACAGTGCTTCAAGGGAGAGATCCCCGTTTAGGTTCTGATTGATGTAATGAATTATATCATTAATGGTATCGTCATAGACGATGTCCTCTTCAATATTATCGATGCTGGTATCAAGATAGGCTCGATTCAGGTAAACCATTAATTCGGCAAGATAAAGCTCCTTAAGAACAGCACTACCATAGCTTATACTTGACCAGGCTCTATTGAGCTTGGTCACAAGGCTCCTGATAATACTAAGGGTCTCGGCACCTGGGCGCAGCAGGTTATACTTATTCTTGGAGGTTGTTTCAAAGCACATGAACAGGTCCGTGTCTTTGGTACAGAATCTTTTAATGAAATCTGGATTAACCCAAATGACTATCCTCTCATAGATACCTCCCTGTTCGATGATAGGCTTATGAAGCTCTTTGTCGTTGACAAGAAGAATATCTCCCGGTTTTAATGAATAAGATTTTCCCTCAACAACATAAGTGACCTTCCCCGAAATAAAAAAATAAATCTCATAAAAGTCATGGTTGTGATATTCCACCTCAAGCTCTGGCTCATCCTTATAGTGGAAAAATTCAAAATTTGAACCCAGCATGTATTGCCTGTGGGTAAAGCGCTGCTCAAGAGAACTCATTTTATCACCTCATCTTAATAATAGAGCAATTTATGCAATAAAACAATCAATATTAGCAAAGAAAATTGCATAATCGGATTGTATAATGGGTATTAAGATATACAGTGTATACTTAATTCTAGGAGGATGTGAACAATGAGTAAAGCAGATATTGGTCTGATTGGCCTCGCGGTTATGGGTGAAAACCTGGTCATGAATATGGAGAGCAAGGGGTTTACCGTAGCTGTTTTCAATCGCAGTACAGAAAAGGTTACCCATTTCATTGAAGGACGCGCAAAGGGTAAGAACATCATCGGGACTTACTCCATTCAAGAGCTTGTTGACAATTTAAAGACACCGAGAAAAATCATGATCATGGTTAAAGCAGGTAAACCTGTTGATGACTTCATTGACATGATTATTCCTTATCTGGACAAGGGCGACATCCTCATTGATGGTGGTAACTCCCATTTTCCAGATACCATTCGTCGCACAAAATATGTTGAAGAAAAAGGCCTTTTATATATAGGTACGGGTGTTTCCGGCGGAGAAGAGGGAGCGCTTAAGGGGCCCAGTATCATGCCTGGAGGTTCCTATGCAGCTTGGCCCTTTGTCAAGCCTATAT
>JAEYPI010000281.1 GCA_023410885.1 Bacillota bacterium | reverse complement strand
CAATAACATTGTCAATATGGCCCTTATAAAAGGCCTTGACATTGTTGCCATCACAGATCATAACTCTGCCGGGAATGCCGGTGCTATTATGAACCTGGGGCTGCAGGCAGGGCTTTTAGTCGTTCCGGGAATGGAGCTTTGCACTTCCGAAGAAATTCACTTGGTTTGCCTTTTCCCTGATCTTACACAAGTTCTGGCTTTTGAGAAAATAGTCTATGAAAATTTGTTTCCAATAAAGAACCGGGAGGCTATTTTCGGTTCTCAAATCATCATGGATGAAAATGATGTTGAGATAGGCCGGGAGGATCGTCTTCTTTCTGGAGCCTGCAATCTGGATACCGAAACTGCGCTAAGGTATGTTAGAAGCTTGGGGGGAATTGTACTTCCGGCTCATGTGGACCGCGAATCCTTTAGCATGCTTAATACCCTGGGGGCTATCCCGGAAGAATATGGTTTTCGTTTTCTGGAGTGCTCGAAAAACTGCAGCATTGAAGATTTCCTTCAAAACCATCCCGAACTTGGGCTCTATTCCTATCTGCATTCATCCGATGCCCATTTCCTGCAGAATATACTGGAGCAGGAGGTCTCTTTGGAGCTACCTGAAAAAAGTGTTCATGCCCTTCTGAAATTACTTGGCTTAAACGAATGATCTTTAATTACTTGAACTTAAGCAAAAGCCAAAAGCAAAGGTCCGGAAATGAGTCAATTTGACCAAGCTCCGGATTTTTTTATTTATTTAGCCCTTTTTGCTTCTCTATTCAAATAAATGGCGAAACATTGGATTTTATCATATGAGCTCAATGAAAAGTAAGACCTGATGTACTAGGATAGAGTTATTTTTTATTGCTCTTGGGAGCAACGATTGCTATAATGTGATTATTTACAAGGTCTGTCATTTATCAATCTCGGCAGGCCGTTGGAGGACGTTGGAGGACCGGTCATGAATTTTATTAAAAAGATTAAAAAGGTTAAACAGCTCAATCCCGATACTTTTCTCCTTCGTATTGAATCCGAAGAAATTGCAAAAAGCGCAAACGCCGGCCAATTCGTCAATGTTAAATGCTCCGACGGTTTAAATGCTTATCTAAGAAGGCCTATCAGCATTTGCTCCCTCAATCGTGAAAAAAATACCTTTGATATTGTCTACCAGGTCAGGGGAAGGGGTACGAACCTTTTATGCTGCTTTGAACCGGGAGACGGCATAGATGTCATGGGGCCTTTGGGCAAGGGCTTTACCCTGAATACCAGCCATCAGCATATTGTGGTTGTCGGAGGTGGCATTGGCACCTTTCCGCTTCTTCAGCTCTTGAAGGATCATCCAGCCTGTAAAAAGACTGCCGTATTAGGCTTCAGAAATCGTGATATGGTGGTTTTGGAGGATAAATTTAAAAAACATTCTGATGAACTGCTTATAGCGACGGATGATGGTAGCTATGGGGAAAAGGGATTTGTAACCTCCCTTTTGGAGAAGAAGCTGCAGCAAGAAACGGTGGATATGGTTTATTTCTGTGGGCCGACTATAATGATGAAGCTTGGGGTAGAGATGCTCAAGGAGCGGAATATTCCTTGTGAGGTTTCCATGGAGCAGCGCATGGGATGTGGCGTCGGAGCGTGCCTGGTCTGCGCCTGCAAGACCCGAAAGGGTGATGATTGGGATTATAGCCATGTTTGCAAGGATGGCCCTGTTTTTAAAGGCGAGGAAATCCTATTTGATTAAAAGTATCAGGCTCTTGAAAACGTCAAAGTTTTTTATATGATATAGGCTATAGCCTGCTCCAATGATTTTGCAAGCCTAACCAAAGTGCTCTTTTAAAGGAGTCGTGACATGAGTAAAAATATCAACCTTGCCGTGAATATTGCAGGGCTTCAACTTAAAAATCCCGTCATTGCAGCCTCCGGGGCCTTCGGCTTTGGCAGGGAATACAGTCAGTATTTTGATTTAAACCAATTGGGTGGTATTGCGGTAAAGGGTCTGACCCCCTCGCCACGCAAGGGAAATGCCCCTCCCCGTATTGCAGAGACACCGGCCGGTATTCTAAATAGTGTAGGACTCCAGAATCCCGGTGTCCATGCGTTTATTGAACAGGAGATTCCTTTTATTCGAGGTTTTGATACCTCTATTATCGCCAATGCTTCAGGTAACACGGTAGAAGAATATGAAAACATGGTAGAGATCCTTTCAAATGCCGATGTGGACGCCGTTGAGCTCAATTTATCCTGCCCCAATGTCAAACAGGGCTGTATGAGCTTTGGCAGCACCCCTGAGGGCGTGGGACAGGTAGTGGGGAGAGTAAAGAAATTCGCTAAAAAGCCCCTTATTGTTAAGCTTACACCCAATGTCACCGACATTACTGAAATTGCAAAAGCAGCCGAAGAAGCCGGAGCGGATGCTGTCTCGCTCATTAATACCTTATTGGGCATGGCCATCGACGCCAAAACCCGTAGACCGGTATTAGGCAATGTCACGGGTGGTCTCTCAGGCCCCGCTGTCAAACCCGTCGCGTTGAGAATGGTGTATCAGGTTTCAAAAGCTGTAAAAATACCGATTATCGGTATGGGAGGCATTTCAAACGCCATAGACGCCGTGGAGTTTTTACTGGCAGGTGCCTCTGCGGTCATGATTGGTACAGCGGGCTTTGTCAATCCCATGGTCTGGATTGAAACCCTTGAGGGGTTGGAAGCCTATATGCTCGAAAATGGCTTTACTGAACTGAAAGAAATTGTTGGCGGTCTTATTGTGGATTAGCAGGGATTTCTATATAATTTGGTGGAGTGAAAAATGAAGAGGAGACGACCATGAATCAGACGCTTATTGGCTATCTATTTAAAACAAGGGCCATACGGGTTTGCCCCAATGACAAGCCTTTTTGGTATACCTCGGGCAAGATTGGTCCTTACTATGTGAATACCCATTTTCTCTATGGTAGTGAGGATAAAGCCAATGCCTTTCTTGCAGAAATAGATAGGCTTAAAGAGAATAAGCAGGGGTGTTCAAAAGAATTTCATCGATTATCCAAAGAGAATTATATATCAGATCCTGTTTTTAGAGGCACGATTGATGCGCTTATAAGCTACATTAGGGCCCATATCAACGTGGATGAAATAGCCTATGTTTCGGGTGGGGAGAGAAGAGATTGGTTCTTTTCTTTTCTGGTTGCGGAGATGCTTGGAAAGCCTCACATTACGCTTTTTAAGGATCTCTCAGCCGTTATTTATCAAGATGGCCGGTCCGAAACAGCCCAAAAGCTTAATGGGGCAGCAGTTTTGCATGTAGCCGATCTCATCACCACGGCCTCCAGCTATGAAAGGGCCTGGGTGCCAGCTATCCGGCAAATGCAAGGCGTCATGAAATGGAGCCTTGTGGTGGTTGACAGGCTTCAAGGAGGCGATGCAATCCTCAAAGATCTGGGGGTTAGCTCCCATGCTCTTGTGGCCATTGATCAGGAGGTTTTTAGCAAGGCTTGTCAGGAGGGCTATATTGATAATGCCCAATTAAAGCTTGTTTTAGCGTATATGTCAAATTCCGATGAGTCAATGAAGCAATTTTTACAAAACCATCCTTCTTTCATTTTGGAGGCTTTGAACGAGGGTGGGAAAACAGCAGAACGTGCAAGATTGCTTGTAGAGAATAACTTCTATGAGGTTAAGTCCATCCTTTAGCAAGGAGATAAAACGCAGCTTTCCCTTTTTGCTAACTTTTATGGGGAACGGGAATACTGAGAGAAATAATGGAGCCCGAAGGACTATTGGGTGCAATATCGATTCGGCCTGCTATATGATGAAGAATGGAAAGACCCCAGCCTTTTGATTTTAAATCATCAAGGGAATGGGCTTCTCTGTTAAAATGAACCTTTGACAAGTCCACACCAACACCTTGATCCAGGATCTCCAAGGTAATATGATCTTCAAAGCGTTCCAAATTCACAGTTACAAGGCCCGAGGATTTTTTATAACCATGTTCCATTGCATTAGTGGTAAATTCATCGACGGCATTTTTAAGGATGAAGCGGGTGCTGGAATCGTTGGTGACGCAGGCAAGGAGCCCTTCACACAAGGTAATGAAGGAATCAATACTCTGGGGTATATATTCAAGACGGGCTGTCAGACTAAATTTGTTAAGCTCCATGAAACCCCTTATGCACCGTTGCACTGTGTTGAATCATTCTTTTTATATTATATACCAATATTAAGGAGTAGCAAAATGAAATTGCCTGTATTTTTCGAAGAGAGCTTTAAAAATTTGATGGATGATAGCGAATACCAGGCTTTTAAAGCTTCCTTCGACGAAAAGCGCCACAGCGGTATACGTATTAACACCTTAAAAATACAGCCAGAGGACTTTCTAAAGCTTTTCAATAAAACATTGGATCCCATTCCCTGGGTTCCTCAGGGCTTTTACTACCCGGAGGGGGAATCCTTTGGTAAACATCCGGCCTATCATGCCGGTCTTTATTACATTCAGGAGCCCAGCGCCATGATGCCGGCTCAGGTTCTTGCCCCTAAACCCGGAGAAAAAGTCTTGGATCTTTGTGCCGCCCCCGGAGGGAAGACCACCCATCTGGGTAGTTATATGGAAAATAAAGGGCTTTTGATCACCAATGACATCAGTCCAAAGCGTGTCAAGGCGTTGGTTAAGAATGTAGAGCTTATAGGCCTGTCCAACTGTTTTGTGGTCAACGAGACACCAGAAAAACTTCAAACGATTTATCCAGAGTTCTTTGATCGGATCTTACTGGATGTCCCCTGCTCGGGTGAAGGTATGTTCAGAAAGGACAGAGAAGCAGTCCAAAGCTATACCCGTTTTAAAAGCAGCGAGTGCGTTGCCCTGCAAAGAGAGATTGTCGCATCTGCCTATACAATGCTGAAGCCTGGGGGAACCATGGTCTATTCCACCTGCACCTTTAATCCGGATGAGAATGAGCGGAATATTGAATATTTTATAAGTACCTATGATCTTTCAGTGGATAAAATAGAGCCCATAGGCGGGTTTGAGCCTTCCCGAGCCCAATGGACTGAATCGGGGGATGGTGCATTAAGCGGAGGGCTTCGCTTATGGCCCCATAAAGCCAGAGGAGAAGGGCATTTTGTTTGTCGCCTGACTAAAAAAGGGCAGAAACCGGAGCAAGGCTCGTCTGAAGCTTTAATAGGGTATACCTCCAAAGAGGCAGAAAAAGCAGCCCAGTGTTTTCTTGAGTTTGTTGAAAAGAATATGAACGGCTTTGAAGACGGTATTTTTCATCTCAGGGGGACAAGTCTTTATCGGCTGCCGTCCTACATGGAAGAGGTACCACACATCCGGTGGGAGAAGGCCGGGCTCTATCTGGGAGAATATCAAAAAGGGCGATTTGAGCCATCCCATTCTCTGGTTATGGCTTCCAAGGCCGAGAGCTTTAAAAGAGTTATGCGGTTTGATTGGCAGGATCAGAACATTCTGCGCTACCTTAAAGGGGAGACGCTTTTCGCTGAGGGCGAAAAGGGTTATACTGTTGTGTGCATGGAGGACTATCCCCTTGGATGGGCCAAGCAGGAGGCCGGTATGCTGAAAAACCTTTATCCCAAGGGCTGGAGGATGATGTAATGCCTAAGATGCGCCTGGATAAATTTCTTAAGGATCAGGGGCTGGCTTCGCGAAGTGAGCTTAAAGAGCTTATCCGAAAAGGCCTGGTTCAAGTAAACGATAAAATTGAAAAAGATCCGGGAACCCATGTGGTAACGGAGACGGACAGCATATCCATTAACGGAAAGCCCGTTAAATACGAGGAATTTGTCTATTATATGCTGAACAAGCCTAAAGGGGTCATAACAGCCACTGAGGACAAAACGCTTCCGACGGTTTTAGATATTCTCTCTGAAGATATCAGACGGAGAGAGGTTTTTCCGGTTGGTCGACTGGACCGCGATACCGAAGGCCTTTTGCTTATTACTAATAATGGAATTTTTGCTCATGATCTGCTGTCACCCAAAAAGCATGTGAAGAAGCTCTATGAAGCGGGGTTGGATTGCTTTCCCGGGGAACAGGCGGTTAGAATTTTTGAGGAGGGTGTGTTGCTGGGGGATGGTTATCAGGCTCTGCCTGCCGACCTTAGCTTCCTTTCAAAAACAGAGCCTGTGGTTGCCCGGGTGGAGATTTATGAAGGGAAGTTTCATCAGGTTAAACGTATGTTCAAGGCCGTAGGTGCTACGGTGGTTAGCTTAAAACGCTTGCGGATGGGGGCAGTGTGGCTAGATGAAGCCCTTGAGCCTGGAGAGTACCGGAAGCTGACAGCTGAAGAAATCGCCCTATTAGGGGGTTAGCTTTCTAAATTGTTATAAACACAATCTGGGACTGATAATCCGGAAGCTACTGATTGCGTAAACCCTTTTATATCATTGAATGGATTAAAGAATAGATCATTATACGAGGAGACAGGTCATGGATAAGCAAGCGCTGCAAAAATTGAATCTCATGCTGCAAGGCATAGCCTATCGCTTGAGTGATGAAATGGAATATTTTGAAGAACTGACGGGCGAATTTAAATCAGGGACCAAAACCTTCCCACTCGCCGGTGCTTTGGATGGGGAGCAGCTTAAAATCAGCTTTGAGGGCAGAAGCATGACGGTTGACCCCACGGAGCTGGGAAGGCTGATTATTGACTTTGCAGGACGCTTTGAAAAAGTCATGCTGACCTATAAAACCAGGGGCGAAGCCCTCATCATAGAAGCCGATACCAAGAATGTGACCATGAAAACAAAACGGCTTGAAGAAGACAGGGCGCAGCTCTTCAAAGGACATGCCGAATCCGGTACCGTATCCACCCGGGAGTATCTTATCAAACCCGGGAAAGCTGATGATTTGCTAAAGGCTATTGGCATTATGGCCGATAACGGAAAAATCAAGAACGACATGATCCGAAAATATAATCAGATCGATCACTTTGTGGAGCTTTTGGAGCCCATGCTTAAAGAGCTTGCTCGAGGACGAAATGAGCTTAAAATTGTGGATTGTGCCTGTGGGAAGTCTTATCTTTCATTCGTTCTCAACTATTATCTTAAAGAGGTCATGAAAATTAATTGTAGGTTTACGGGCATCGATATCTCGGAGGGTGTTATTTCTTCATCGAGAGAAATCGCCAGAAAACTGGGCTACCGAAACATGACCTTTATTACGGGGGATATCCGCACCCTGCTTTATGAGGATGAGAGTGGCAATGAAACTCAGCCCGATCTGGTTATCAGTCTCCATGCCTGTGATGTGGCCACCGATTATGCCATGGCCTATGGCATCCGCAACAGGGCCAGAGGGATTGTGGCTGTACCCTGCTGCCATAGTGAGCTCTTGAACCAGTACACCTATGAACCCTTTCGTGAGATTCTTAAGCATGGTGTTTTTAAAGCCAGATTGGCCGATGTATTGACCGATGGCTTGCGCTGTATGATACTGGAAGCCTTTGGCTATACCGTTTCTGCTGTGGAATACGTTTCTCCCCTTGATACACCTAAGAAC
>JAEYPI010000221.1 GCA_023410885.1 Bacillota bacterium | reverse complement strand
GTAATGATTTGCTTAATAAGGGCATGACTGCGGTTGAAGGTCAAATAGACAAGGCCATTGGCACGGTGGGGAAGAGTCGTAGCAATAATATTGCCGGAAAACTTATGATGATGGATTATACGGACTATCTCAGGCTTATGCTATTAGCTGTTCCCACCGATAAAAAAGCCCTTAGAACCGCTGATCTCATGCAGTTGAATATGCAAGAGGTCTCCAGTAACTATGGCCTTTCTATTTCTCAATATAAAACCTATGTCTTTATTAAGGCAGAAGTGGATATAAACCTCTGGTTTTTACCTGAGAGCCTATTTAAGAAACAGGATAGGGGAATGATCTCACTTGAGTGGAGCCAAGGCTATTAAAAAGAATAGTGATAAGGGTAGTGCTACAGTAGAGGCAGCCATTGTTTTGCCTGTATTTCTTATTGTCCTTTTGTCCCTGGCCTATATCATCCGAATCTTTTATGCCTATAACACCATTCAGACCTCTCTATCAGAAGTGGCTAGGCGTATCGCGAATATGAGCTATTTCTATCATGTCTCAGGGCTAAAGGATTACTCAGATCAATTAAGCGAGATGGCCCAAGAAGCCGGAAATACGTTGGAAGACCAGAAAACAACGATTGTTGAGGCGTTTGGTTCATTTAATGACGTCATCTACAGTGCTCAAAACACGCCAAATTCAGGGGGGGATTCCATCGATCAAATCCAACAATTGTTGGAAGGCTCTGAGAGCTTGAATGAGAATATGACAGAGGCATGGGAGCTGGCTGAGTCCATCATCTCCGACCCCAAACAGGAGCTTCGTTTATTCATGACAATCTTTGCACAAAAGCTCTCCTATGAGGTCACCAACAGACTTGTTTGCCTGATAGCTAAAGGAGATCTGGGAGCTGAGCTTGATAAGCGAGTCAAAATAAAGGGCGATGATGCCGCACGGTCCCTAGGCGTTGTTAATGGGATAGGAGGAATGGACTTTATCCCTTATTCCAGCACATTCGGAGATACTGAGTCGTTGGAGCTTGTGGTGCGATATAGCCTTAAAACACCTTTTGGCTTGATTCCTGAGCTCCAGCTTTCCAACCGGGTAAAGATCATCGCCTGGACGGGGGGCCGGGGAACTTCGGTTAAGGTTGAGAAAACGCAAAACACTACCACTTCATCCAGCATCTGGACGGAAATGGATCAGGATAATCGATACTGGGACAGAGGCTTGGAGGTTGAAGATCTTCATGTTGAAAAATTGGTGAATGAGGGAAAAAGCAGAGGTCTCGAGGCTTTTCAGACAGCAAAGGGTTTTCCTGTCGTCGATGCCTATACCTTGAACAGAAATACCGGAGAGGCAGTGTACTACGATGTTTTCACCCTGAATCCCCATTTGAAAACCTACAGTACCCGCCCAAACGAGATCCGTTACGCCATAAAGAGGCATGGTAAGCGGCTCTTGGAATGCGACTCACCTGATTTGCAGGGTGTTGATGTTAAAAGCATCAAGCGAATTGTTGTTTTAATTATCCCGGAGAATTCGGGTGATTATGCCGTTAAGGCATACACGGAAGCTTGTAAGGAGCTAGAAAGGTTTAATGTGGAGGTCTTATTAGTTAAGGGATATGGCGCTTATCAGGTTACAGACGAAGATCAGGTGCCAGCCGACGCTGCATGATAATACCCCTAAAGGAGGAAAAAGCATGGAAAGTGAAAGAATAAACCTCAAGCCCAATTTTAAGACTTTGTCGGACAGAAATCTTATGGAATATACCTTTTGTCAACAGGAACCAGGAGCAATACAGGAATACCAGCTTGAAATGCTGGCCAATAACCGCATTCCTGGCTTGCTTCAAAGCGATGTCATCCGCGTTGATGATGAGATAAGGCTTTCCTTTGATATAACCTCGCGTATTTCATTGAAGAAGCTTTTTGAAAGAAGAGAAATAGGAAGGGATGAATTTTTAAAGCTCCTGAAGCAGATCGTTGCGTTATTGGATGGATTGGATGAGTATCTTTTGGAAGGCGGCGGAGTAGTCTTTGATAGCCAGTATATCTTTGTTAACCCACAGGACTTATCTATGGAGATGGCGTACCTTCCTCTGAAGGAGATCCCCCAAACTCTGGAAAGCTTGAAAAATCTTCTTCTTAATAGCATCATTCATGATATCCGGTTCAGGAACGAGGCTGCCGACAACTTTATTCAAAGGCTGATAGAGCTTCTTAAAGCACAGAGCTTGAATAATTCTGCCTTGAAAGCTTATGTTCAAGCTATGGAGGACAAATCCTTATCAGCGCCCCATTCATTTCCCAATGAAGTCATGCATCAAAACATTAAAGCTTCAGCCTCAGAAGAAGCGCTAAAAGAAACCAAGGCAAAAATCCCTTTCGGTATTGTGCGGGGAGGAACATTGATCCCGCTGCGGGGGCTCAAGCTGGTCAAATGGCATTATCCATCAAGGTCGTATTACATACTGGGTTCAGTGTTAGGGGCTTTTCTTATATTAGGCCTTGCATTAAGCTTTACTGAAACTCTTTCAGTCCAGAATCCCGATTTTCTCCTGTCACTATTCGGATATCTAATGATAGGGGGCGCGGTTACCTATCTTGTTTATACCAAGCTTTTTACACCGGATAAGCGTATTGAAAGTAATGAGGAAAAGAAAGGTACTCCTGTATCAACACCAAAGCCTAAAAAAAATGGCTTGTATATGCCAAGTCAAAGAGTCACCCCCAGGATGGAGGTTCATTCTAAACCGCAACCCCTGCAATCCCTGCAACCACAGCAACCATCGCTACCACCGCAATCACCTCAATCCTTGCATCTACCACAGCCTCATAAAAGCCCAGCCTACGTGAATAAAGTTTTTTCATCACCTGGATATGGTCTAGATAAGGATAATACTGAGGTGGGGGCTACTTTGGACCCCCGTCCATTAAAACAGGATCAGCTTTCGCCATCCTCCTATTCCTCATCACCGCTTAACCAGAAACCCTACGAACCGAGTTTAAAACTCAGTCAAATAAGCTTAAGGGAACATACTGAGGACCGCACCGTTCTTTTGGATGGGGCAGCTTTAAATCTTCCTTGTCTCAAGGGCCTTCATGAGAACGTTTCTGAAACCATTGTTCTATCTCATTTTCCCTTTATGCTGGGACGCTTGGATGGGCAGGTAGATTATTGCTTTAAGAATCCTGCTGTGGGGAAATTGCATGCGGAAATCACTAAAACTTCGGAAGGGTATTTTATTTCCGACATGAATACACGTAACGGCACACTGGTAGAGGGTGAACGCCTGGAACCCACCAGAGTATATAAAGTCGAGAACGGTTCTCGCATCACTTTTGCAAATGAGGAATTTCTTTTTTATGAGGGCAGGAGAGAAAACCAGATAGAAGCGTGAAAAGTGCTTTGTCCCCTTATAAACCTGATGCATTGTTACCACTATAAAACTTTAATACATTAAAGTGTTGTTAAAGTGAACTGCTTTCAGTTATAATATCACTAACATCCAAAAACTGATGATTAAGAAAGCTTTTGCTGTGTTGAAAATCGCTTTCTTGTCTGGGAGGAATTCATATGAGTGGGGAAAGAGTGCAAATATTGACTGCCATGGTGATTTATATGGCAGTAGTCGTTGGAATCGGCCTATATTACGCGAGGCGTGCCGGTGAGAGTAGTGACAATTATCTTATAGGCGGAAGGTCTTTGGGGCCTTGGGTTACCGCCATGGGAGCGGAGGCTTCCGATATGAGCGGCTGGCTTTTGATGGGGCTTCCCGGTGTTGCTTATTGGTATGGCTTAAGTGATGCCATATGGACAGCTATCGGACTCTTAATCGGTACATATTTAAATTGGTTGTTTGTTGCAAAAAGGCTCAGAGGCTACTCAGCTGTTGCAAAGGATTCTATAACGCTTCCTGATTATTTTAGCAACCGATTTAAAGAAAAGAAAAAGGTTCTCATGACCATTGCGGCACTGTTCATTTTGGTGTTTTTCACCGTTTATGCCGCAAGCTGCTTTGTGACAGTGGGTAGGCTTTTCAGTACCCTATTCGGTATAAAATACCACTATATGATGGCCGCCGGTGCATTGTTCGTCATTTTTTACACGTTTATAGGCGGCTTCTTAGCCGAGAGTGCCTCAGACTTTATGCAGGGCATCGTCATGTTTTTGTCCCTGATCGTTGTGTTAGTGGGAGGTATTACTGCTGCGGGCGGCCTTTCTGCCGTCGCAGAAAATGTAAAGGCCATACCGGGTTTCCTGGAATTCTTTGGCATCGCACAGCCTGAACTAAAAGATGGTGTTCAGCAAATTGGTGCGTCCGGCCAGCCTCTCTTTGGACAAGCTGGTAGCTACGGGTTTTTAACAATCATCTCAACACTTTCCTGGGGGTTAGGTTACTTCGGTATGCCCCAGGTTCTCTTAAAATTCATGGCTATCAGAAAATCAAGTGAGCTTACTTTTTCCAGAAGAATTGCAACTGTATGGTGCGCCATTTCTCTTACTGCTGCAGTGGCTATAGGAATAATTGGCAGAAGCCTTTATCCCAGTGCATTGCTTACACAAAGCGATTCGGAAAAAATATTCATACTGATGTCCAATGATTTCTTCCCACCATTACTGGCAGGGATCGTGATGGCCGGTATACTGGCCGCAACCATCAGCTCATCGGATTCCTATTTGCTTATTGCGGCTTCTGCCTTCTCAAAAAATATCTATCATGGCATGTTGAAGAAAGATGCTGACGATAAAACCGTTTTGCGAATGACGAGGATTACTTTGCTTGTGATCGCTTTATTTGCAATGATCATTGCACTGGATGAAAACAGTGTTATCTTTACTGTCGTTTCCTTTGCATGGGCAGGCTTTGGTGCAACCTTCGGTCCTATTATGCTGTTCACCCTATTCTGGAAGAGAGTCACGAGAACAGGAGCCATTGCGGGCATGATCACCGGCGGGGGCATGGTCTTTATTTGGAAGCTGCTCCTTAAGCCGATGGGGGGGCTATTTGGCATTTATGAGCTCTTCCCGGCATTTGTGCTATCCTGTATTGCCATAGTGGTGGTGTCTTTAATGACTGAAAAACCCTCCCAGGATATACTGGATGAATTTGAACAGGCCAAGGCTTACGAATGTTAAATTTTTCTTGACAGCTGCTGAGATGATCTCTATAATAGTTATAAATATAGTTTAAACGCATTGATGGAGAATAGTAACGATTCTTTAAACGACACAGAGAGCTGCCGACAGGTGCAAGTGCAGACGTTAAAGAGTGTGAATCTCGCTCCGGAGCGGATCGCTGAAGTAAGCTTGGCTTAATGTAGGTTGATACGGATACAGCCGTTACACTGTTAGGTATTACATTTTAGGATGTGGATACTGAATTGAGCGGACACTAAAAGTGTCAATTAGAGTGGTACCACGGAGTTTAGCCTTCGTCTCTTTCATAGGAGACGAGGGCTTTTTGTTTTCTATAGGTGTTTTCAAACATACAGGGGGATACTCGAGGCCTCCGGTATGGATGAAAACCTTCGAATGGCACCGTGGGACTGCTGATTCACTTTAAAATTAAGGATGAATTTAACGAGGAGGAATGGGCATGAGCGACCTCATGAATATTACCGTAGGCGGATTACTTGAAGATGTTGCAACACAATATCCAGACAGACTTGCCTTTAAATTTCCCAGCACCGGTTATGAAAGAACCTGGAAGGAATTCAATGAGGAAACCACCAGAGTGGCCAAGGGCTTTATGAAAATGGGCATTCAAAAGGGCGATCATGTGGCCATATGGGCCAATAATTGTCCGGAATGGGTCATTACGCTATTTGCTACTGCCAAAATCGGAGCGGTGCTTGTTACCGTCAATACCAGCTATAAGGTATTCGAGCTGGAATATCTCCTGCGTCAATCAGATTCAAAGTGTTTGGTCATGATTGAGAGCTTTAAGGATTCCAATTACTTAAATACCGTCAATGAGCTTTGTCCTACCTTAAAGGACTGTAAGCCCGGTCAGCTCAATAATCCTATGCTGCCGTTTTTAAAGGACATCGTCTTTATTGGTGAGAATAAGCCCGAGGGTATGTACAATTTTAAAGATCTGTATCTCATGGGGGATGAGGTTACTGATGAGGCTTATCAAGAGGTTAAGAGCACCCTTGATTGCCAGGATATCATCAATATGCAATATACCTCCGGGACAACAGGCTTCCCTAAGGGGGTTATGTTGACCCATTATAACATTCTCAATAACGGGAAAAGCATCGGTGACGGCATGAAATTTACCGAGCAGGATAAGCTTTGTATTTCAGTACCACTGTTTCACTGCTTCGGTCTTGTTTTGGGGGTAATGGCCAGCTTGACCCATGCCACCTCCATGGTTTCTTTGGATTATAGTCCGATCAAGGTCATGGAGGCGGTTCAAAATGAAGGCTGTACGGCTCTTCATGGTGTTCCTACTATGTTTATTGCCATAATGGAGCATGCGGATTTTAAAAAGCACACCTTTTCCAAGCTAAGGACGGGTATTATGGCGGGCTCTCCATGTCCTGTAAAAGTCATGCAGGATGTGGTGAATGTCATGGGCGCCAAGGAAATTACTATTGTCTTTGGACAGACCGAATCCTCACCCGGATGCACGCAAACCACCACCGACGATAGTATTGAGCGTCGTGTGTCCACTGTAGGGCGCGTATTCCCCCATGTTGAGGCCAAGATTGTTGATCCTGAAACCGGAAAAGAATGCCCACCCCATGTGCCGGGTGAATTCTGTACCCGGGGCTACCATGTGATGAAGGGCTACTATAAAATGCCTGAAGCCACCGCTCAGGCCATTGATAGTGAAGGGTGGCTCCATACCGGAGATTTGGCAACAGTGGATGAAGCCGGCTATTATAAAATAACAGGCCGTATTAAGGATATGATTATACGGGGTGGTGAGAATATCTATCCCAAAGAAATCGAGGAGTTTCTCTATACTTATCCCAAGGTTAAGGATGTGCAGGTCATTGGCGTACCCAGCAAGCAATATGGGGAAGAAATCATGGCTTGGATTATCCTAAAAGAAGGCGAAATTTCTACCGAGGAAGAGATTAAGGAGTTAGTCAAAGCCCATATGGCCAGACATAAGACCCCCAAGTATGTCAAATTTGCCAACAGCTTTCCCATGACGGCCAGTGGGAAAATTCAGAAATACAAAATGCGTGATATGGCCATTGAGGAACTCAATTTGAGAGATGATGCAGCAATTGAAACCGCTTAGGTATTTGGGGTATGATAAAGAGAGTCATATCTAATCTAGACGTAGCCATTAAAGCAAAACGTATATGGGCATCGCAACAGCTTTTTTCGGGGAAATAAGCGATAGTGATGCAAGGAAAGCGAGCGTATGGTACATCTAAAAAGAAAGGACGATTAAGATGAAACTGGCATTTTCAACCCTGGGCTGCCCGGGATGGTCATGGGAAGAAATCTATGCAACAGCCAAGGATTTAGGCCTTGATGGCATTGAAATCCGAGGCATTGAATCTGAAATTTATGCGCCCCACACCAAGCCCTTTAAGCCTGAAAATATAGAAAAGACCGTCGGTCATTTAAAGAAGCTCAAGCTTGAAATTCCCATGCTGACTTCCGGAGCCTATTTGTTTGATGAAGAGCAGCCGGAGGAGGCCCTCAATGAGGCCAAGGCCTATGTAGATCTGGCTCAGAAAATCGGCACCCCCTATATTCGCGTTCTGGGTGATAAGGACGGTGCACCAGGCGCAGAGCGCAATCTGGACTTTGTAAAAGCACAGTATCAGAAGGTCTGCGATTATGCGCTGGATAAAAATGTATCACCTTTGATTGAAACGAATGGTGTTTTGGCTGACACCCGTATCATGGCGCGTTTTATTAAAGAGGTCAACCGTCCAAACGCCGGTGTTTTATGGGATATTCACCACCCCTATCGCTATTTTGGAGAAAAACCCGCCACTACCTTAACCCATTTGGATGGATGGATTAAGTACCTTCATATTAAAGATTCAGTCATGAAGGATGGCAAGGTCGCCTACAGGATGCTGGGTTATGGGGATGTGCCGGTGTTGGACTGCTTAAAGCAGCTCAATCATAATGGCTTTGATGGTTATGTCTCTTTAGAATGGGTCAAGAGGTGGTGTCCGGACCTACAAGAGCCGGGCGTGGTCTTCTCCCATTACATCAGCTATATGAGCTATCTTATCAGACAAATATAAGGAAAAAACAATGAATCAAAAAATAATCGATTTTCATGCCCACGCTTTCCCAGAGGCCATCGCTGAAAAAGCGGTGGCCAATGTTGGTAATCACTATTCCATTTCCATGTCAGGCACGGGCAGGGTGGAGGACCTTATAAGAAGTGCCGGAAAATCACACGTAGATTATGTGGTTTTCCACTCCACCGCTACGAGAGCCTCACAGGTAAGAGCAATCAATGATTGGGTGGCTCAGCATGCCGGAGGTCAGCTCATTGGGTTTGGGACCCTACACCCCGATATGGATGATGTGGAGGGTGAGTTTGAGCGCCTTCTTTCCTTGGGCTTAAAGGGGATAAAGCTCCATCCGGATTTTCAACGTTTTAATGCCGATGATCCCAAAATGGACAGAATTTATGGTGTAATTGGCAATCGACTGCCCATCCTCATTCACGCTGGGGATGAGAGGCTTGACAGCTCCTCGCCTCAACGCTTGGCGCGTGTCTTGGAGAAATTCCCGAAGCTCATCATGGTTGCCGCTCATTTAGGCGGTTACCAGAGGTGGCAGGAAGCCATGGATTGTCTGATCGGTAAAAATTTATATTTGGACACCTCCAGCGCTATTGGGTATATGGATAGTACCTTTGCCACTCAGCTTATTCGAAAGCATGGAACAAGGCGCGTTGTGTTTGGTACTGACTATCCCGCGGATTTCCACGATGAGGCCCTTGTATTATTTAATCGCCTTGGATTAACAAATCAGGAGCGCGAGGATATTCTCTACAACAATGCAGCCGGACTTCTGGGCTTAGATAACAATAAATGAGCCATAAAATAGGGGGTTAGAGGCCCACTAAAGGGAGCACACTTCTAAGATATAGGGTGTGCTTTTAAATATGTGGTCAATTCTTTTGAATTTTGGTATGATAGTGTAATAAATCCTACTCTTTATGAGGGCATGGGAGAGAAGATGTTTACAAAGAAAGTATCGGATATAGATTACACCAATATACCTCGGCATATTGCGATTATTATGGATGGAAATGGTCGTTGGGCAAAAAAAAGAGGCCTTTCCCGCAGCATGGGACACAGAGAAGGGTCCCGGACACTCAAAAAAATTGTCGAGGCCTGCTATGAGTTGGGTGTCAAGTATTTAACGGTATATGCCTTTTCAACTGAGAACTGGTCAAGGCCAAAGGAAGAAGTGGATCAGCTTTTGGACCTTCTGCTTGAGTATCTTCGTAATGCAGAACAGGAGCTTAAAGGTAAGAATGTTCGCATTAAGGTCATTGGTGACCGGAAAAGACTACCGGAGTCTATCCGCACCGAGATAGAGCGTGTCGAAAAGAACACAGACCACATTTCGGGCTTAGACTTTATAATTGCCTTGAATTACGGGGGACGCCAGGAAATAGTGGAGGCGGTCTCCAATCTTGCGCATGACATCAGTGAAGGTAAAAGGGTAGAGATAGATGAAAAAGCCATTACCCAAAGGCTTTATACTCGTGATTTCCCTGATCCGGATCTGCTCATTCGCACTAGTGGCGAAATGCGCATCAGTAATTTTCTTATCTGGCAGTGTAGCTATTCAGAGTTCTTTTTTTGTGATGTTCTTTGGCCTGATTTTAAGGAAAGTCATCTAAGAGAAGCTATTCTCTCTTATCAAGGCAGGCAGAGACGATTCGGAGGTGCAGGATGCTAGTCAGAACGATCAGCGGTGTTATTGCTGCAGCAGTCTTGGTGGGGCTTTTGCTTCTTCCACCCTACGTCTTAGGGGTTACGGCTCTGGTGGCGAGCGTCATAGGCTTATTTGAGTTTTCTCAGGCCATGAAACATAAAAATATCCATGTGGATTTACCGGTTAGCTGTATTGCCGCTGTTGCTATTATAGGTAAGGCCTATGGGGCGACTCTTCCGGTACAGAGGTTTCCGGTTCTATCTGAGGTGCTTGCCAAGATTTTCGCTATGGAATACTTGCAGGCTTTGCTATTTATTCTTATTGTCTATCTTTTCTGCAGGATTATCTTTGAAAAGGGACGCTGCCGAATGGAGGATATGGCCTATACTTTATTTGGCATCATTTATATTCCTTTTATGTTGTCCTTCGCTGTTATGTCGCGGAATCTGGACCGGGGCTTTGAGTATATCTGGCTTGTTATCATAGGCTCAACCATCACAGACATGTTTGCTTATTTTACAGGCGTTACGCTGGGTAAAACCAAGATCATTCCTCATATTAGCCCCAAAAAAACAGTGGAAGGCTCCATTGGCGGTGCTATAGGCTGTATGCTCACCATGATACTTTATGGTGCTGTTATCATGAACAGGGTAGAAACAGCAGCTATTCCCCTCTACCATTTTGCGATAATGGGGCTTCTCTGCGGAATGGTCTCTCAATTAGGAGATTGGGCTGCCTCCGCCATCAAGCGCAGCACAGGAATAAAGGATTTTGGCAAACTCATTCCGGGCCATGGCGGAATTATGGACAGAGTGGACAGCATTCTGTTTGTTGCACCCATGATCTATATATATGTCACATTATTTTTATAACGGAAAGGTTGTTTTAGCATGGTAAAAGGGCTTACCATCCTGGGTTCGACAGGCTCTATAGGCGTCCAGGCCCTTGATGTATGTGAAAATCTTCAAATAGAAGTTGTTTCATTAATTTCAAATTCCAATGTAAAGCTCATGGAAGAGCAGATCAGGAAGTATCGGCCCAAGGTTGCCGCACTTTTTAATGAACAGGCAGCAGAGCTTTTAAGCGTAGCAGTCCGGGATACCGGAACAAAGGTCTTAAAAGGCGCGCAGGGTGTTCTTGAAGCAGTTGTTCACCCTGATGCAGATACCGTGTTGACCTCCGTAGTCGGCATAGCAGGGCTTTTACCCACTATGACCGCCATTGAGGCCGGAAAGAATATTGCCCTTTCCAATAAGGAAACCTTGGTCACGGCAGGGGCTCTTGTCATGGAAGCCGTCAGGGAAAAGGGCGTTACCCTTTTACCCGTTGACAGTGAGCATTCAGCGCTTTTTCAATGTCTTTCAGGCAACAGAAGCGAGGATATTGAGAGCCTTTTGCTTACTGCGTCCGGAGGCCCCTTTCGAGGCTTTACCCGTCAACAGCTTCAATCGGTGACCTTGGAACAGGCTTTGAACCATCCCAATTGGTCCATGGGAAGCAAGATCACCATTGATTCGGCAACCCTGATGAATAAAGGGCTTGAAGTCATTGAGGCCATGTGGCTCTTTGATATCCCCGTCCAAAAGATTCAAGTTGTGGTACACCCTCAAAGCATCATCCATTCCATGATCAACTATCGGGATGGCTCGGTAATGGCCCAGCTTGGAGCACCCGACATGCGTATACCCATACAGCTTGCGCTCACTTGGCCTGAAAGATATGCCAATCCCTTTAAAAGGCTTGATTTTGAACAATTAACCCAGCTTACCTTTGAAAAACCTGATCTTGATACCTTCAAAGCGTTAAAGCTGGCCTACCGGGCTGCTGAAATCGGGGGCACAATGCCCTGCGCTATGAATGCCGCCAATGAGGTAGCGGTTGAGCTTTTCTTAAAAGGGAAAATCCCTTTCTTTAAGATTGCCGAGCTTGTTGAGCGTGTCATGGATGCGCATTTATTGAATAGTAAGCCTGTACTTAACGATATAATAGATACTGACCGGGCCTCACGAGAAATGGCCTTGAAAATTGTTAGCGGGGGTTTTTAAATGAGTATATTAGTAGCGCTCGTTGCGTTAAGCCTTCTTATCTTTATCCACGAGCTGGGACATTTTTTAGCCGCAAAGGCTGTAGGAATAAAGGTTCTAGAGTTTTCCATGTTCATGGGGCCCAAGCTTTTTTCTTTTACAAAGGGTGAAACCACTTACTCCTTGAGGCTCATTCCCATGGGAGGCTTCGTAAAAATGGAGGGAGAGGATGAAGAATCCGACGATGCCCGCGCTTTTTCGAAGCAGACCGTTGGTAAGCGTGCCCTGGTTATTGCCGCAGGTCCCTTTATGAATATTCTATCTGCCTTTATTTTTGCTATTATCTTCCTTACACCCACAGGCTTTTATACCAATAAGGTGACGGAGTTAACGGATGATTCTCCTCTAAAACAGGCTGGGGTCGAGATTGGCGACCGGTTTCTCTCCTATGGTGGTAAAAAGCTATTTGACCCCGCATCGGATATAACCATTTTCATGTATGGTGAGAATGGCAGTGATAAGGAGCTCATTTATTTTGATACCAGCGAAAATCGTGAAGTCACCAAAATCATTATGCCGGGTAGGACTGAGACCCGTTTCAGGCTGGGTTTTACAGCAAAGGCTATCGATGACGAAGGTACAAATATTATAGAAATAATCGAAACCGATTCTCCTTTGGAGAAAGCCGGTGTTAAGCGTGATGATAAGATAATCAAGCTTGATGATACAGAGGTTAAAAATACCCAGGAAATTATCAATTACCTTAATGTCACACGCCCTAATAAGTCCGATCCCTTAAGCGTAACAGTGGAGCGGGATGGGAAACTGATTACCTTTGATAACATCAAGCCCTTTTCAGATTTCCAATACACATTGGGCGTGAATCTGGAGCACAAAAAGGGTAACTTTATTGAGGTATTAAACGCCTCCTATAAATACTCGGTGTCAACAATCCGAAATGTGCTTATTTCATTGAAATGGCTGTTTAACGGTACGGTATCCTTTAAAGAATTATCAGGTCCTGTAGGGATTATAGGCACTGTGGGAAGTGTTGTGGAAGCCGAGCGGCCCGTCAGTGATATCCTTCTGAATCTTGTTTATCTTTGTTCTTTTATCAGCATCAATCTGGGCATTATGAATTTGATTCCTTTTCCCGCACTGGATGGCAGCATGCTGCTCATTCTTCTCATTGAGAAGATCAGAGGTAAGCCCCTGCCCCAGGAAAAGGTCGGCATGATTTCCATGGTGGGGTTTGTTCTCCTCATTTTTGTCCTCATTGCCACCTTGTTCAATGATATTCCCAGATGGATACTCTAGGGGGGCAAGGAAGATGGATAACTTTTTCCGCAGAAAAACACGCAAAGTAAAGGTAGGAAACCTTTTCATCGGGGGAGATGCCCCCATTACCATTCAGTCCATGACGAACACAAAAACCAGTGATGTTGAGGCAACTGTTAAGCAAATCCACGCCCTAACAGAGGCTGGTTGTGATATTGTCAGGGTTGCGGTTCCTGATCTGGATGCCGCCCAGGCTATTGCTAAGATCAAAAGTCAAATTACAATACCGCTGGTGGCGGATATACACTTTGATTATAAGCTCGCATTAAAGGCCATGGAAAATGGCGTTGATAAAATACGCATCAATCCGGGGAATATCGGTTCGAGAGACCATGTCAAAGAAGTGGTGACCCTGGCCCAGAGCAAAGGCATTGCTTTACTTATCGGGGTTAACAGCGGTTCTCTTGAAAAGGAGCTTCTTCAAAAGTATGGACATGTCACAGCCAATGCCCTTGTGGAAAGTGCCCTTGGCCATGTGCGTATTTTAGAGGACCTGAATTTTTATGACACCGTCATATCCATTAAATCCTCCGACGTGGGCATGGCGCTTAAAGCCCATCAGCTCCTGGCAGAAAGAACAGATTATCCCCTTCATATTGGCATAACTGAGGCGGGCACCCTTTATCGCGGCACCATAAAGTCTGCGGTGGGTATAGGGGCCATGCTCCTTTCGGGCATTGGCGATACCATTCGTGTTTCTCTGACGGGAGACCCTGTTGAAGAAATAAAAGCCGCAAGAGAAATTTTAAAAGCATGCGGACTCTATAAAAAGGGTGTTGTTTTTGTATCCTGCCCCACCTGCGGGCGTACTCAAATAAATCTCATCAAAATTGCTGAGGAAGTTGAGAAGGCTCTGGAGACCTGTGAAAAGCCTATTAAGGTCGCGGTTATGGGCTGCGTGGTCAACGGACCGGGAGAAGCCCGGGAAGCTGATATTGGAATAGCAGGGGGAAAGGATTCAGCGGTTATCTTCAAAAAAGGAGAGATTCTCCGAAAGGTGCCGGAAAGCCAAATCGTAGAGGCGCTTCTGGAGGAGATTAAAGGGATGTGATCCCGTTTATTCCCATAAAATGATTGAGCTGAATAATCCATCCATAAAGCTGGGACCTCGACGTATAACGCTTGTTGAGGTCTTGTTGCTGTTTCATCATGCTCTCAAGGGTCTTGAGATTCAATAGATTTTTAACGGGAGAGCCCGGGTCAAGGACAGTCTCAAACAGCAGATTTTTGATTTTAGCTTCGTAATCGGGGTCCTGAGAATGGGGGTAGGGGCTCTTCTTTCTTTCAAGAATATCCGAGGGCAGGTAGCCTCGCATGGCCTCCCTTAATAAACCTCTGTCACGGTTATTTAGCCGCTTAAGCTCCTGGGGGATATTCCAAAAGTACTCAATAAGCCTCACATCACAGAAGGGCACTCTGGCCTCCAGACCGAAGGCCATGCTCATTCGGTCTAGTCGTTCTAATAGGCAGGGGAGGTTCCAATAGAGACTGAACCATTGGGCCTCGTTTTCTTTTTTTAGTCGCTTGGCATCGGTTACGAATTTGGGGTACTCACTGAGCGCTTCCTCATAGCACTTCTCTATAAACTCATAGGGTTTTATAAGATCAACAAGATCGTTTTTAAAAATGGAAATTTTCTCGGCCACATTGGAGGTCCAAGGCAAGCGCTTCTTTCCGGAAGCGAAATGATCCGAGGTCCTGGTATTTGCCCCGAACACTTCATCTGAACAGTCTCCCGAAAGCATAATGGAAAAATCCTTTCGTATTTCCCTGCAAAGGAGCAAAAGGGAACTGTCATAATCCGGCATGCCCGGAATTCCACGGGCCTCAGAGGCATCGAGCAGGGAATCCAATAGATCGACCGATGAAAGGATGATGTAATGATGACGGGTTCCCGCTCTGCGACAGACCCAGCGCACCCAGGGTGTATCGGTATCCCCGCTTAACGTCCTTTGACGAATATAGCGATTGTTTTTCTCAAAATCCACCGACCAGGTGTTATAGATATTGCTGTGAAGCAAGGCGGGATGGTCTGCTACAATAGCGGTTATCAGGCTTGAATAGAGCCCGCCGGATAAGAGGCCGCACAGAGGTACTTCCGATTGCATCTGCCTTTTTACAGCGTCTATAACAAGCTCACGAACAGTCTCAAGGGTTTTTCCCAGATCATCCTCATGGGTCTGATTTTCCAGCTTCCAGTAGCGTATGTGCTTAGCCCCCTCTTGGGAATATTGCAAATAATGGCCTGGCCTGATCTGATGAATGCCCTTAATAATTGCACTACCCGGTGTGTGCCGTGGACTTAGGCAAATTAACTCCGCCAGTCCTTCCAGGTCCATTGTGGTTTGGAAAAGGGGATTACGGGTAATACCCTGTACCTCGGAGGCAAAAAGCACAGCCCTGCCCGTCAGGGCATAGAATAATGGCTTTACCCCCAGCTGATCCCGCGCAAGAATCAAGGTATTGTCTTCTAGTATAAAGAGTGCAAAAGCAAAAATACCATTCAATTTATTAAGAAAGTCTTGCTGCCATTTGGCATAGGCATAGATTAAAAGCTCAGAACAGGAGGAAGCAGAGCCGGGACAGCCCAAGGATCGAAGCTCGGACCATAGCTCCTGCTGGTTATAAAGGATACCATCCAGGGTCACAATATAGGTTTTGCCTTCAAAAGTGATCTCAGTAACAGAAATATCTTTATTTTTAGGGCATTCTGAGCCCACACGTCTTAGTAAGGCGGCACGGGGAGAGAGAAAATATCCGGCACCGTTTGGCCCCCTTGTCCTGATAGCATCGGACATGGCACATATGTTTACACTATTAAGCTGAATATCCTCAAACGGATTAACCATACCGGCTATTCCGGACATATAACCACTCCAGTAGATCAATACACTCCTATTCTATTCGAGGCGCTCCATGGGTGTTACGGGAAATCGGGGAGAGTAAAAGCCTTCATATAAAAGGGATTCAAACGAGACGACAACATTTTTACGGGCTATAACGTTATTTGACATAAAAAACACCCAAAGCCTTTTATAATAAGCATAAGCTATGGCAATCAATGGAAAACCCGTGCAGCATCAAGGTCTTGTCCATTTAGCTTACTTGGCAAAGGTCAGTAAGGTAATTTTAAGGCCTGACTATCATAATATGGGTACTTCCTCCATATTAGTTTAAATGGAACACAGAAAAGTAAAGGGGGAGTATAGGGTGGTTGTATATGCGGATCTCTTGTTTTTTGAAAACCTGCTGGCCAATTGCTTTATTCTTAAGCTCACCAGCGCCATATCAGGGTGTGGCCTCAAGGTATTCAGAACGGCACTTGCATCCTCCGTTGGTGCCCTTTATGCGGTTATGGCCATAGCCTTCCCCAGAGCGGTCTTATTAACCTCCACGGTAACAAAAATTGCCGTTTCTGTACTGATGGTTTTAATGGCCTTCCGGATTAGGACTACATCAGAGTTTTTCAGGAGATGGGGGATGATGCTGCTATCAGCGTTTTTACTGGCGGGGTGCACCTTTGCTTTGTCGAGCGTGTTCGATGGGGGCGTTATTTCTTATGGGGGTCTCATGTATGTAAGTCCCCAGGGCACCTTAAAGGCTTTTCTGTTTTCTGCCGGTTTATGCATTGCACTGGTAAGACCTATAGGAAGAATACTCTCGGGTAAATCCCTGCGAGAAGGATCGATTGTTCCTGTGCTCATCAGACTCGGGGAAAAGACGGTACGGATTAACGCACTGGTGGATACCGGAAATTCACTGGTTGATCCCATTACGGGTTATCCGGTCATGGTAGTGGAGGCTGATTCCGTGAAGGCCATCCTACCCCCTGAGGTCTATGCCTCCGTCATTTCCAATAACATGGGGGTATACGAAAAATTGGATCAGGGTGGTGAGAGCTCGTGGTTTAAACGTATTCATCTTATTCCGTTTAAGTCCGTCGGAAGGGAAAATGGGATGTTGACAGGTTTTCGCCCGGATCATATACGAATTGGCAGAGAAGGTACTTTTAAAGAAATCAACGATGTTATTGTAGGAATTTGTGGTATCAAGCTATCCAACGGTGCCAGATACTCAGCATTAGTAGGGCCTGCCATGTTGTCCAAGGTTTAGCTTCAAGGATGGACCGGTTCAGAAGGAGATCCAAAAGCTCACCTGAGCCACATAGAAGGGAGACGATATCATGTTTGAAAAGGTTTTCGGGTTTATCATAACGCTGGTGAAGACACCGAACCATGAAACCAATGAAATTTTCTATATCGGGGGTAATGACATTCTACCGCCGCCACTTCAGGCCAGTGAGGAAGCACTGCTTTTAGATAATTTGGGGAATGGGGATGTATCGGTAAAACGGGTATTGATCGAAAGAAATCTCCGGCTGGTTGTCTATATTGCGCGTAAATTTGAGAATACCGGAGTGGATATTGAAGACCTCACCTCCATCGGAACCATAGGCCTAATCAAGGCCATCAATACCTATAATCCAGGCCGGAATATCAAACTGGCCACCTATGCCTCACGATGCATTGAAAATGAGATTCTGATGTATCTGCGTAAAAACAGCCGGGCCCGGAGCGAAGTGTCCTTTGAAGAACCCCTTAATGTCGATTGGGATGGAAATGAATTATTGCTTTCAGATATTCTGGGAACGGATAGTGACATCATCCAAAGAAATCTGGAAGAGGAAACCGATAAAAAGCTCCTTGTTAGTGCTATGAACAAGCTGAGCGGCCGTGAGAAGCGTATCATGGAGCTTCGTTTTGGCCTGAATAATCATCTTGAAAAAACGCAAAAAGAAGTCGCCGATATGCTGGGTATATCTCAATCTTACATATCCCGGCTTGAAAAGCGAATTCTGGGTCGTCTGAAAAGAGAAATATGCAGAATGCTGTGATGATAAAGGGGAAAAAATCGGTCAGGTTTAACCGGCCGAATTTTTTTTATCTTTTTAAGCCCTTAGCTTTCATTGAGCATTAACAACCCTGTCAAGGGGAATACTTTGGAGCGGATAATAAGGCGGGAGTAATGCGAAAGCGGAGCACTTCAAACCGCTTCACAAGCGCCAAAGATAAAATTCCAATTTAAAACTGGCGTTTTTATAGTATTGAAAACATTTTCTTGAATGATTATAATGAACTTGATATACAATTTGTCAGTAGTATTAGGTTAAAAGGAGTTTACACATGATAGTAGATGAAAAAGGAAGACTTTTTGGTAAAATTAATTTATTGGATATTTTGATTGTTGTGATCATCATTGGCGTCGTTGTGGCCGTAGCTTATAAATTAAACAACTCCAAGGTTATAACGCCTTTTACACAGAAAGATAAAATTGTAACCGTCCTTACGGCAGATGAGGTTATTGAAGAGATCGCTAGTACGCTTAATGTGGGAGAAAGCGTAAGAGACAGAGTAACCGGTGCCTCTTTCGGTGTTGTTAAATCTATTGAAGTTAACCCCAGCATATCTTATACATCAAATTCTAACGGTGAAATTGTCAAGTCAACCCGACCAGGGTATAAATCCTTGATTATCACTGTAGAAGGAGAGGGTGTTTATTCAAATTCCAACGTAACCTTTGGCAATAATGATTATTATATCAATAAGCAATATGAAATCCGAATTGATAATACCTCCATTTATTTCAGAGTTCAAAACGTGACTAAGGCTGAGGAGAAGAAGTAATTTTGTTTGAAACAAGCTTTTTTATTAATGGTTTTAATAAATTCGTTGGCTTATTAGCCGTTGTTTTTCAAGACAGCCTTTTTGGCAGAGCCATACTGGCT
>JAEYPI010000192.1 GCA_023410885.1 Bacillota bacterium | reverse complement strand
GGTTATAGCTACTCAGCGGCCTTCGGTTAATGTCATTACGGGTGTTATCAAGGCCAATATCCCATCCCGTGTGGCTTTTGCGGTTTCGTCCCAGGTGGACTCCCGTACTATAATCGATATGGGTGGCGCTGAAAAGCTTTTGGGTAAGGGTGATATGCTCTACTATCCCGTTGGTATTCCAAAACCCATTCGTGTTAAAGGAGCCTTTGTTGAGGATAAAGAAGTAGAGCTGGTTGTTGATTTTGTAAAAAATCAAGTTCATGCTCACTATGATCAGGAAATAATCGAAAATATCAATGAAAATGTCAAGAATGAAGAGGACAGTGCTTCTGAAAGCGGGAGTGATGAGCTCTTAAACCAAGCGATCGAAGCCGTCATTGATTGTGGGCAGGCCTCGGTTTCCTTTATCCAAAGAAAATTCAAGGTGGGCTATGCCAGAGCGGGAAGGATTATTGATCAAATGGCTGAGCGCAATGTGATAAGCGGTTATGAAGGCAGTAAGCCTCGACGTGTTCTGGTCTCGCGGGAGCGATGGGAAGAATTGAAAATGTCCGGTATGGGCTCGGGGGATGATTATGAGTAAGTTCATTAGCAGTATTCCTGTAAACTACGACGTCTCATTGGCTTTTATTGTGGTCATAATGGCCGTCCTTGCCGTTTACATGGGTATCCGCTGTGTTCGACGCGTTAATTTTCCGACAGTTATAACGTTTACGGCTCAGCTCTGTTTGCTGACAACAGGTGTTCTCACTATTTTTAACCGCGTTTTGGTTATCCCACTCTATGAGATTATGATGATCCTGTTGGGCATTCTTTTGCCTGCTGCCTTTTTGTTTAGTGATTATAGGCGAATGAAAAAGCGAATGCAGATGGGCAATGCTGATGTTCCGCTTATTGAGAGGGTGGAAAAGCAAAGCAATAAAGGCTGGCGCTATGAGGATTATATTGATCAGCCCCATGAATGGAGGGGTGAGATTCCAGACGATGCCATAGTCAATGCCCTTGATTTATCGGATAAGTCTCTAAAAGCGAATGTGATACAGCAGCTTACAGAGGTCCATAAACTAATCGGCAATCGTGCCTATAAGCAAGCTTTGGACATATATACCATCCTTTCAGGTCTTTTAAGTGAAAATCCGCTTATTGTTTATAACACGGCCTGGCTCTGTCACAAGAACGAGCTTTTTGAAGAGGCTGTTAAACATTATAAAAAGGTACTCCTGATCATTGGAGAGAAACCTAAAAGTAAAACCCATAAGAAAAACAGCCCTGATGATGAAAATGGGGATATCCGTTCCATTACCCACTTTGGCTACGGTTTAAGCCTTTACACTATGAAGAAATATGAGCTGGCTGTTAATCAGTTTGACTTGGCCAAGAAAGCTGTGGGCGAGCTCCGGGAGGCTGAAATTAATATCGCCCGGTGCTATATGGCCATCGGCAATATCGACGATGCTAAAAAGCATATTAAAACCGCTCTGAAGGATAAGGATGATAACAAGCTGCGATACCTGCTGGCCCGTCTCTGTTATGAGAACAATCAGGAAATGGAAGCCAAGTATCAGCTAGAAACCATTGTGGCAAGCGATGCTGAATTTACCGAGGCCTGGGCGCTTTTAGGAAAGCTTTATCGTAAAAACGAAGACTGGCAGAATGTTCAGGTCGCCTATAAGAAGCTTATTCAGTTGTCACCTCAGGATGCGGATTCCTATTACCGGCTTGGTGTTGCTCAGAGGCAGGAGGAAAGAACCGAGGAGGCGCTTTCCAGCTTTAAATTCGCAACTGAACTCATGCCCGATCATAGCAGAGCCTTATACAGTATGGCCTCCATTTATGATGCCCAGGGCAAGACGGACAAAGCCATTGAATATTTAAACAAATCCCTGGCCGGGAATGAAAAGCTTGAAATGGCCTATAATCTCCTTGCGGAGATTTATATTTCCAGCGACAAGGTCAAAGAGGCCGTTTATGTCTATGAAGAATCCATCCGTGAACACCCCGAATCCTATGTGGTTCATTATAATCTCGGTGTCTCTTTGATGATGATGAAGCGATATGAGGAGGCGGTACGCATCTTTAGGCGGGCCCATAAGCTTACCCATGACGATCCGGCACTCTACTATAACTGGGCTTCGGCAGTCATTGGTCTCAAGGAATATTCAGAGGCTGCCCGGCTTTATAAAGAAGGTTTGAAAATCAAACCCGATGATGATGAGATTCTGTTTGGTCTTGCCAGAGTTTCTGCTCTGGGGGGAGATGTGGAGGCTACATTGGGCTTCCTGACTCGTGCATTTGATATCAATCCTGACTTAAGGCTCAGGGCAAAGGCCTCCCATGATTTTTCAGCCTATCGAACCTATCCTGAATTTATGGAAATTACCATGTTACCCGTAAGAGAGGAGCGGAAAAATGCCTGATGGCTTTTTACCAATAAACCGGGAAGAAATGAGAGAGAGAGGTTGGGATGCACCCGACTTTCTTTTTATCTGTGGGGATGCCTATGTGGATCATCCTTCCTTTGGCCATGCTGTGATTTCAAGACTTTTAGAGGGTGCCGGCTATCGCGTGGGAATGATCAGTCAACCCAATTGGCGGACGGCTGAAGATTTCAAAAAGCTGGGCAGGCCCCGGTTGGGTGTTATGGTTTCCTCAGGTGTCCTGGATTCCATGATCAATAATTACACGGCGGCTAAGCGCAGAAGGCGGGAGGATGTCTATTCCCCCGGTGGTAAAGGGGGGCGGAGGCCTGATCGTGCCCTGATTGTTTATTGTAACCGTATTCGAGAGGCCTTTGGAGATATTCCGCTCATGATAGGAGGCCTTGAAGCCAGCTTACGGCGTTTTGCTCACTATGATTACTGGCAGGATGCCGTACGCGCATCTATATTAGTAGATACCAATGCCGATTTGCTTATCTACGGTAATGGTGATAACGTCATCTTAGAGATTGCCTCCCTCTTAGAAAGAGGCGTGCCCATCAAGAGCATTAAAAGTATTCGTGGAACGGCTTATGCCTGTTCGGAAGAGGAATTGCCCAAAAAGCTGAGAGCAGAATTACAGTTAGAAGATGGAGGTGTAATACTTCTGCCTTCGCGGGAACAGGTGACCCAGAACAAGAAGGACTACGCCAGAGCCTTTATGACCCAATACAGAGAGCAGAATGCCTTTACAGGGCACACCTTGGTCCAAACTGACGGCACCCGGTATATTGTGCAAAACAGACCGGCCCCACCCATGACCGAGAAAGAACTGGATAAGGTCTACGCCCTTCCCTATAAGCGGCGTTGGCATCCGATCTATGATAAGGAGGGAGGCGTTCCGGCCCTCCAAGAGGTGGAGTTTTCCATTACAAGCCACCGAGGGTGCTTCGGAGGATGCTCCTTCTGTGCCATCGGCTACCATCAGGGACGTATTATTCAACCCCGGAGCAATAAGTCCATTGTTGAAGAAGCTGTACTGCTTACACAACAAGAGGGCTTTAAAGGCTATATTCACGATGTGGGTGGGCCAACCGCCAATTTTAGAAAGGCAGCTTGCCGAAAACAGGCGACTGAAGGGGCGTGCAAGGGCCGCGAATGCCTTTATCCCGAGCCCTGTAAAAATTTAGACACCTCCCATGATGATTATCTCAATCTTTTGAGGGAGCTTTCAAATCTGCCCAAGGTCAAGAAGGTATTCGTACGCTCCGGTGTGCGTTTTGATTTTGCCATGAAGGAAAAGAGGGGAAAATTCCTCGAAACACTGAGTAAACACCATATCAGCGGGCAGATGAAAGTGGCCCCTGAGCATGTTTCTAACAGAGTGCTCAGATATATGGGGAAGCCTTCTCACGAGGTCTATGAGAGCTTTGTAACCAAATACAATGCCATCAATAAGAAGCTCGATAAGAAGCAGTTTCTAGTGCCTTACTTTATTTCCGGGCACCCTGGCAGTACACTGGATGATGCTATTCAACTTGCTCTCTACATTAAGCGCTTGGGCTATACCCCTGAGCAGGTACAGCAATTTATTCCTGTGCCCGGGACTTTATCGACCTGCATGTATTATTCGGGCCTTGATCCCCGGGATATGAAGCCCCTCTATGTTCCTCGCACCGAAAAAGAACAGGAGCTACAACGAGCCCTTCTTCAGTATGCCCTGCCAAAGAACCGACCCTTGGTAGAAGAGGCCTTGCGAAAGGCTGGAAGAAGTGATTTGATAGGCTATGGAAATGACTGTCTGATTCCGCCTTCCAGATTGGAGAAAGCTCAAACAAGCGGTAAAAGGCCTGCATCAAGACCCCGGAATAAAAGCAGGCAAGTGTCGGGATCTAGTGGGAAGAAGCGCTATAAAAAATGAAGCTTCGATAGTGATCTTTATATGAAATGTCCGGGATTATGCAACTTGTTCAGTTTTAAAGTTGCATTTTTTATCAAGAATAATGAACCTTGTTTTAGAAAGTATTTAGGCTAGAATGTTACAAAAACACACTTGCATGAGATGAAGCCAGGCGTTTTCTTGCTGGAAGCATTAAAAGAATCGAGAAAATAATGAAAGACACTTGAAAAAATCCTTCATTTCGTGTACATTTAAAAGAGTAGTTAACAATAAATAGCAGATCTTTATTATAATTCTGACTAAATCCTAACGGATTTAGCAGATAAATGTGGGAGGTACATCCATGTCAAAGGCGATAAGGATAGGAATTCTCGGTTATGGCAATCTCGGCAGAGGGGTTGAATTATCTCTTTTACAGAGCCCGGATATGAAACTTGAGGCGATTTTTACAAGACGCGCACCTGAAAGCGTCAATACCGTTACCAAAGGTGTGAAGGTCGTAAATATCAATGATGCTGAGCAATATAAAGATAAAATTGACGTTATGATTCTCTGTGGCGGATCAGCCACTGATCTTCCCCAACAGGGACCTCAATTTGCCCGTCTTTTCAATTGTGTCGATTCCTTTGACACCCACGCTAAAATACCGGAGTATTTTTCTGCTGTGGATCAAGCGGCAAAGGCTGCGGGTAAAACGGCTGCTATTTCAATCGGTTGGGACCCCGGCCTGTTTTCGCTTAATCGCATGTATACTGGGGCCATACTCCCCGTAAGCAAGGATTACACCTTCTGGGGTAAAGGCGTAAGCCAAGGTCATTCAGATGCCATTCGACGCATTAAGGGTGTTAAAAATGCCATTCAATATACGGTGCCCATTGAAGAGGCTGTCAATCGTGTAAGAAATGGAGAGGACCCTGAGCTGACCACACGGGAAAAGCATCTTCGCGAGTGCTTTGTTGTGGCTGAGGAAGGTGCCGATAAGGATCTGATTGAAAGGACCATCAAAGAAATGCCCAATTATTTCTCAGATTATAATACCATCGTACACTTTATCTCTGAGGATGAGCTCAAGTGCAGCCATAGCCGCATGCCCCACGGTGGATTTGTCATCAGAAGCGGCAGGACGGGTGAGAACCTTGAGAATCAACACATTGTTGAGTTTTCATTGAAGCTTGACAGCAATCCTGAGTTTACCAGCAGTGCCCTTGTGGCCTATGCCCGGGCTGTAGCGAAGCTTAACAGTGAAGGACGAACAGGTGCCGTGACTGTTTTTGATATTCCGGTTGGTTACTTGTCTCCCAAGTCCCCCGAAGAGCTTAGAAAAGAACTGCTGTAACAGATTAATCCCTTTATATTTGAAAAACAGGCTGCTTTTTATAGTCAGCCTGTTTTTAGCTTTATACGCTTACAATATAGATCCTTATACTCTATTATATAGGGGAATACCCTCATCTCCCTGTCTCTAATTGACATGGGGAATGGTATTGTTTTACACTGAATATGGTAAAAATAACTTGAATGGAGAAGCTTTGTATATGGCTTATACATTATTAAACGGTAAAGATCTGGCCAAAAGGATGAAGGAAGCCATGAGGCAGGAGGTTCAGGCCTTTGCATCAGAGGATAGAGCACCGGGCCTTGCGGTGGTTATTGTCGGGAATGACCCGGCTTCCAGAAGTTATGTGAATAACAAAAGACGGGATTGCGAAGAAGTAGGCATCAGATCCTTTGAATATGCCCTGCCTGAGGAAACAAAGGAGGAGCAGCTTCTTGAGCTGATTGATGCACTTAACGCAGATCAGGCCGTGGACGGTATATTGGTTCAGCTACCTATCCCTAAGCACTTGGATGAAGGGAAGGTCATAAGAAGAATCAGCCCTTTAAAAGATGTGGACACCTTTCATCCCTATAATGTTGGCGAACTTATGATTGGAAATTTAATTTTTGCACCCTGTACGCCTGCAGGTGTGATGGAGCTAATAAAGGATGCCGGTATTGAAATAGCGGGTAAAAACTGCGTCATAGTGGGAAGAAGCAATATCGTAGGCAAGCCTATGTCTATGCTGATGCTCCATGCCAATGCCACGGTCACCATCTGCCATTCAAAAACCAAAAACCTGAAAGAAGTCTGCAAAACAGCGGATATTCTGATAGCGGCTATCGGGAAGGCCCATTTTATTACTAAGGATTATGTTAAAGAAGGGGCCATCGTTATAGATGTGGGTATAAATCGAACCGCTGATGGTGGCATGACGGGGGATGTGGCTTTTTCAGAGGTTTGTGAAGTCGCGTCAGCCATAACACCGGTACCCGGTGGTGTAGGTCCCATGACCAGAGCCATGCTCTTAAAGAATACAATTAAGGCATATAAAATGCGTGATGCACAAAAACGATAGGCTTTCTTGACATGAAATTTAAAACTGTATACAATAGTTCCATAATGGCATTTCGTGTGCATATTTTTTAGTGCCATTTATTGCTTTATTGATAATGAATTCGTATGGAACAACAAAAGCCGAAGGAGGTGAGTAAGATCGACTTATTTTCTATTATTATTGGATTAATTATTGGACTTATCGTAGCATTGATTAGTTCACTTATATCCTTCCGAAAGGGAGTTGAACATAGAAAACGTGTGGCAGAGGCAGAGTTTGAGAGTGCAGAAAAGGAAAGCCAGCGTATTGTAAGTGAAGCTGAGAAAGTTGCAGAGAGAAAAAAACGTGATGCCTTAATCGAAGCACGTGAGGAGATTCACAAAAGCAGGGTAGAAATTGAAAGGGAAGTCCGTGAACGCAGAACCGAAATCCAACGTACGGAGAGAAGGCTGCAACAAAAGGATGAGACCCTTGAAAAGAAGATGGATACCCTAGAGAAAAAGGAAGAATCACTAAATAAGCAAATTCGAGAAATCGAGATAAGACAGGCCGAGACAGAGGAACTCTACAAAAAGCAAATTGAAAAGCTGGAAAGTATCTCCGGTTTGTCTGTTGAGGAAGCAAAACAATACCTTCTAAGTAATATTGAGGGTGAAGTCAAGCACGAAGCAGCCATCATGGTCAAGGACATCTATGAGCGCGCAAAGGAAGAAGCTAATCGTAAATCCAAGGAAGTGCTTTCGACGGCCATTCAACGATGTGCTGCCGATCATGCATCGGAGATTACGGTTTCAGTGGTGGCTCTGCCCAATGATGAAATGAAGGGCAGAATTATTGGAAGAGAGGGTCGTAACATCAGGACTCTTGAGACGCTTACAGGAATAGATTTGATTATCGATGATACACCTGAAGCCGTTATATTGTCAGGATTTGATCCGATCAGACGAGAGGTTGCTCGTATTACTCTTGAAAAATTAATTATTGATGGAAGAATTCACCCAGCCCGTATTGAGGAAATGGTGGAAAAAGCGCGTAAGGAAGTTGATAATACCATCCGTGAGGAAGGTGACCGCGCTACCTTTGAAACAGGTGTTCATGGCTTGAATCCCGAGATTATCAAGCTTCTTGGTAAGCTCAAGTACAGAACGAGCTACGGACAGAATGTTCTACAACACTCCATTGAAGTCTCCCACCTTGCAGGACTTATGGCAGCCGAACTCGGTGAGGACGTGACGTTGGCAAAACGAGCAGGTCTATTACATGATATAGGCAAGGCTATTGACCACGAGGTGGAAGGAACCCATGTTACCATCGGTGCTGACATTTGTAAAAAGTATAAAGAAAGCGAAGATGTCATTCATGCCGTCATGGCTCACCATGGCGATGTGGAGGCAACCACAATCATAGCTGTCCTGGTTCAGGCAGCGGATGCTGTTTCAGGCGCAAGACCAGGTGCCAGAAGAGAAACACTGGAGACCTATGTTAAGCGTCTGCAAAAGCTGGAAGAGATCGCAAATACCTTCCCTGAGGTTGATAAATCCTTCGCTATCCAGGCTGGACGTGAGGTTCGTATCATGGTCAAGCCAGATCTTGTTAATGATGACAGCATGATCATGGTAGCTCGAGACATTGTTAAACGAATTGAAAATGAGATGGACTATCCCGGACAAATTAAGGTTCACATCATCAGAGAAACGAGAGCCGTGGAATTTGCAAAATAGTCGTTTACAGGAAGCGTGAAAACGCTTCCTGTGGTTTTTGCAGGTCGAGGCTTGTGGTGCGAGATCGCACCTCTATTAATGGGTCGAGGCTTGTGGTGCGATACCGCACCTCTATTAATGGGCTTAGGCTTACGGGTGCGTACCATAGGTACGCACCTGTATGCTAGGTTCCAACTATTGAGAGGAAGAATTTAATTGAAGATCCTTTTTGTTGGTGATGTATTCGGAGAATATGGAAGAGAAACACTGAAAGCCAGGATGCCTGAGCTGAAGAAAATCTACGAGCCTGATTTCTGTATTGCAAACGGTGAGAACGCAGCAGGTGGGAAGGGCATCAGCTACAATACATCACAAGATATTTTTGATTCCGGTATAGATGCTATTACTATGGGAAATCATACTTGGGCCCGAAAGGAAATACTGAACATCATCGATTCCGGCATTAAAATCATCAGGCCCGCCAACTATCCAAAGGGTGTGCCCGGAAAGGGGCGCCTCGTATTAGAAAAAAAAGGTATGCGGCTGGCAGTGGTCAATCTTTTAGGGCGTGTTTATATGGATAACCCGGTTGATTGTCCTTTTCAGACAGCAGATCGTGAGCTGGGCTATCTTTAAGG
>JAEYPI010000152.1 GCA_023410885.1 Bacillota bacterium | reverse complement strand
ATCTTCGATTGCGCAAGCGGGTGGGGCACTTATTTTCTTATCAATGTCCTGATCATTTTAGCAGATCTCTCAAATAAGCTTCGAATTCAATGCGTAAATCCTCTCTCTTTAATGCAAACTCAACGGTTGCCTGTAAAAAGCCCAGTTTGTTTCCCACATCATACCGTCTTCCGATAAAGTCATAGGCATACATGGGTTCCACTCTTGCCAAATCACATAAGGAGTCCGTTAATTGAATCTCCCCATTTTTTCCTGGCTGAGCATTCTCAAGATAGCGGAATATGGCAGGATTAATGATGTAACGGCCCAGAATGGCTAGATTGGAGGGAGCCTGCTCCTTGTCGGGCTTTTCCACAAGGGTTTTAACCTTGAAGATTCTATCGTCCACCTGCTTCCCTGCAACAATACCATATTTGGATACGTCCTCCATAGCCACATGCTGCACGCCTAAAATGGAGGTACGGTACTCGTCATAGGTATCGATCATCTGCTTCAGACAGGGAACCTCCGAATCCACGATATCGTCTCCCAAAAGCACAGCGAAGGGTTCATTCCCGATGAAGGACTTGGCGCAATGAATGGCGTGCCCCAGCCCCTTAGCCTCCTTTTGGCGTATATAGTGAATGTCGACCAGATTTGCAATTTGGCGTACCTGAGCCAAAAGCTCTTCCTGCCCCTTCTTCCTTAACTCTTCCTCAAGCTCAAGGGACCGATCAAAATGGTCTTCAATAGCCCGTTTTCCCCGGCCCGTAATGATGAGAATATCTTCAATGCCTGACGCGATAGCCTCTTCAATAATATATTGAATGGTAGGCTTATCAACGATGGGTAGCATTTCTTTGGGCTGCGCCTTGGTAGCGGGTAAGAACCGGGTTCCCAAGCCTGCTGCCGGAATAATGGCCTTTCGTACCTTCATAGGAATTCGCTCCTCTTTAAGTCCGCTATAATATTATTTTAGTCAAGTATTACCATGATTATATCACTTTATCATCAAGCAAGGAAGGGACGGTTCTTGACTTGCCCTAGCTCCTTAAAATTCTGGAAACCCTTGACTCGCTTATTCCTCCAAATAATGCTCCTATTTCTTTCAACGTCAAAGTAGACTTCTTTCTTATTTGTCTTATAAAAATATTTCTCAGCTTTACTGACCCAGGAGCCTGAACATTAGAAAGCTCATGTTCAGATATCATATTTAAAAGCACTTCTTCTGCCTGTTTCATATCAGTAATAACTGTGAGATGGCCATCATCGTCATTAATCATGTCCTCTTCTATATCCATAACGTTAATAGCCTCTTTTTCACTGACAAATTTAACATAACAAGTTATTGCTTTTTGCCTGTCACTTGCGAAAATTCCAAGCAATTCATCAGTATCTATCAGTTGAGTCTTCTCAGATGCCTTTCCCATGTATGCGCCATAGCTACTCCACTTGTAATCCTCGGCATTTTTCACCATCCGGGCCTTCACCGGATTTCTGTGTATGTATTTACTGACTTGAAGAAAATAAGGATCATCTCCAATAAGCTCACTTCTAAATCTATCCTGAAACAAGTGTCCAGTACGTTTATATTTTCTGTTATAATAGGAGGCATAGCTAATATTGATGCTTTTCATGAGTAATGAAATATCATTTCCATTGCAATTTAATAGTAAATGAGCATGGTTATCCATCAGACAATACCCATAGATTAGAAAATGATATTTATCTTTTGTCCTGGTAAGGATTTTTAAGAACCTTTTTTTATCCTCGTCTGTTTCAAATATTCTTTTTCTCTCATTTCCTCTGAGTATCACATGATAGATGCAAAGCTCTCCTTTTCTTCTTGGCTGCCTTGGCATATTTCTCACCTCATAAAATTAATACCATATATTTACTTATAGATCAATATTTGTTTTACATGGTTTATTTAACTATCAAGTCAAGTAGCAAGTCAAGAACCGTCCCCAACTTGCTTCCAACTTGCTCCCCAACTTGTTCAACTTGCTTGTTTGAGGCAATCAAGATGTGGATAAATATTATGTAACAGTTTAATTAGATCTAGGGGAGACATCATGAAAAAAGGTATATCAATTCAGGTTAAAATTCTAGCATTACTCTTATCACTCATTATCTTACCGACTCTTTTACTTGCGTATACAAGCTATGAGACCTCAAGCAAAGCCATTGAAGCTGAGATTAAGAACTCGTTGGACACTTCCACCACATATATTAAGGAAGCCCTTGAGCTGCTTTTTAAAGGCTATGAGGAAGGACTGGATACACTGGCCGCTAATCAGAACATGAAGAATATTCTGATTAAAAAGCCTGAAGAAATGATTTATGTCATGGACGTCATTCACGCCTACCAGGAAAATCACAAGGATCTTCAGAACGTTTTTATGGCCACCATAAATAAAGATTTTTATATTTTCCCAGAACAGAAGGTGCCAGAGAATTTCGACCCCACTTCAAGCCTCTGGTATCAGGCTGCAGTAAGTAAAAAGGAAATTATTTGGACTGACCCCTATAAGGATACTGGCTCAGGTAATTTGGTAATAACCATTGCCAAGCCCGTTTACAATGAAGACAACCAATTAGTGGGGGTTCTTGGTGCAGATCTCGCTTTAGAGCAACTGACCAAAAAGGTAGTTGCTTTTAAAATAGGCGAAAAAGGATATTTTGTTTTAGCCGATTCAAATGGAGGTATTATTTCACACCCCCAAGCCGATAAGATAGGTACTCCCTTAACCACTGATTCATTGAGGGAGGCTGCTGTATCTGATAAAAAAGAAGGAACATTGGAATACCGATACAATGATCAAGATAAGTACACAGCTTATACAACCATTGATAGGACAAGCTGGAAGCTATTCGGGACATTCGAGTATTCCGAAATTACAGCCCGGACATCCATTATCCTAAAAAGCGCATTAATCAGTTGTCTTCTCTTAATTCTTGTTGCAGGTCTATTAGCGTTCTTCCTTTCGCAACCCACCTTAAAGGGCATTAAATTACTGACAAAGGATTTGCTCGTTATTGGTGAAGGTGATTTTACGGTTAGAAGTAAAAGTAAATCCCGGGATGAAATCGGCTTACTTTCAATGACACTTAATAAAATGGCAGAAGAATTGGCAACCGTCATGTCCAATATTAAAAAAATGGCCACGGAGGTATCTACTTCAGCTAACTCGCTGGCTGCTTCTTCAGAAGAATCTACAGCAACCACTGTGGAAATCTCCCGAACTATTCAGGAGATTGTGAAGGTCACAGAGGACCAGGCGTTTAACACAGAGGAGGGGTTGAAAAAAACCACTCAATTGGCAGAAAGAATACAGGATGTGTCTCAAGAGATTAATAAAATTGCAGAGATGGTCAGGCAGTCCAGCAACCTTAACGAAAATGGCGTCAAAACTGTTGTAGTTTTGAAAGGGGCCTCCGATGCCTCTAGCATGGCATCAGATAAGATTGCCTCCGTCATTTCCCAGGTCGATAAGTGCTCTGAGCAAATCGGGATTATTGTGGATACCATCCGCTCCATTGCAGAGCAAACCAATCTGCTGGCGCTGAATGCGTCTATAGAAGCGGCAAGGGCTGGTGAATCAGGAAGAGGTTTTGCTGTTGTGGCGGATGAGATCAGAAAGCTGGCAGAGCAGTCTGCGGGTGCTTCAAATGATATCAGGTGCCTTGTTAGCGATATTCAGGCTCAGTCTAAAAATGCCGTAGCAAACATGAATGAAACAAAACCAATCGTTGAAGCCCAAAACAAAGCAGTTTTAGAGACACAATCCATTTTTGATGAAATTTCAAAAAACATTGAAAAGCTCGATGAAGAAATTACTGTTATCAATAAATTAAATGACACCATGGTCGACAAGAAAAACGAAATTCTATCCACCATGGAGAGTATTTCTGCTTCTGCTGAGCAGGCTTCAGCGTCAACTCAACAAATAGCCGCATCGACTCATGAACAATTAGCCTCCACCGAAGAAGTAGCAAAAACTGCAGAACAGCTTAATGAAGTGGCACACAATCTTTCCAATGAAATCTCCAAGTTCAAGGTATAGTAGGTAGCAAGATGCAAGATGGGGACGGTTCTTGACTTGCCTTTAAGCA
>JAEYPI010000171.1 GCA_023410885.1 Bacillota bacterium | reverse complement strand
CTCCACTCCTATGCGGGCAAGATTACCGCCTTATATTACAACATGCTTAAGGCTACTTGTCAGGTGGATATCATGCCTGCTTTGGGCACTCACGATGCCATGACCTGTGAGGAGTGTCTGGAATTTTTTGGACCGGATGTTCCTTATGAGGCCATCCTATCCCATAACTGGAGAAATGATATTGTAAAGATCGGACAGGTTCCATCGGCTTTTGTTAGCGAAGTTTCGGGTGGGTTAATTGATTACCCCATCGATGTTGAAGTCAATAAACGACTGATGGACCCTTCTTATGACTTGATTATTTCCATTGGGCAGGTTGTTCCTCATGAAGTGGTTGGCATGGCCAACTACAGCAAAAACATATTTGTGGGCTGTGGCGGAAAAACCATTATTAATCGTTCTCATTTCCTGGGAGCTGTCTATGGCATGGAAAGAATGATGGGACGGGACAACACTCCGGTCCGGAAGGTTTTTGACTATGCAGAAGAAAACTTTATCCAGAACCTGCCCCTTATGTATGTACTTACTGTCACGACTGTAGAAAATGGTCATGTTAATTTGGACGGTCTCTTTATAGGTCGTGAGCGCAGGCTCTTTGAAGAGGCTGTGGCCTTAAGCCAGCAAAAGAACCTTATTTTCCTGGACAAGCCCCTAAAAAAGGTGGTTGTCTATCTGGATGAACGGGAATTCAAAAGCACATGGCTGGGAAACAAGGCTGTCTACCGGACCCGTATGGCCATTGCTGACGATGGTGAGCTCATTATCATGGCTCCCGGTGTTCGAAAATTCGGTGAGGATGAGGCTATAGACAAGCTGATACGTAAGTATGGCTATGTTGGGCGCATCAAGGTTTTAGAGCATTACAAAGCGAATGACGACCTGCAGGAGAATCTTTCAGCTGCTGCGCATCTCATTCATGGTTCTTCCGACGGTAGATTCTCCATTACCTACGCAGTCCAAAAACTGAGCAGGGAGGAAGTTGAACAGGTTGGATTCCAATACAAACCTTATGATGAAGTCCTGGCAAAATACAACCCTGAAAAGCTTAAGGACGGCATCAATATCATGGAAGATGGCGAGGAAATTTTCTTTATCAGCAATCCAGCCATCGGGCTTTGGGCAAGCAGGAGTTTATTTAGGGACAGTTAAAATATAAAGAACCCACCTATTACCTTTAGGCGTTAGCGCAATAAAGATTGCGAACGCCTAAGGGTGACAGGTCCCGGGAACCTTGTTACTACCGTAATAACATCCGCTAACTTATAATGCTTAGTAAACTTAGCAATATTTTAAGCCCCATTGAGAAAGAAGGGTAAAAATGAAAGCATTTATTCATGACGACTTTTTACTCAATAGTCCGACAGCGGTTCGGCTATATCACGAATATGCGGCTAAAATGCCCATAATCGATTATCACTGTCACTTGGACCCCCAGGAAATATGGGAGAATAAAAGGTTTAAGAATCTGACAGAAATATGGCTGGGAGAAGACCACTATAAATGGCGGCTGATGCGTGCCAGTGGCATCGATGAAAAATATATTACCGGTGATGCTGATCCCTATGAAAAATTCCTAAAATGGGCTGAGACGCTTCCTAAATGCTTGGGGAATCCCCTCTATCACTGGTCCCACCTTGAACTGAAGCGTTACTTTGGTATCGACCAGTCCCTTAACCCCGAGACTGCGCCCGAAATTTGGAATATCTGCAACAAAAAGCTTGCTGAAAATGGATTTTCAGCTCGGGAGCTCATTCTCAGATCCAATGTCAAAGGGATTTGTACAACGGATGATCCGGCGGATGACCTGATCTACCATATCCGGCTTTCTGAGGAAAAGGACTTTAATGTCAAGGTTCTTCCCACCTTCAGGCCTGATAGCGCGTTGAACCTTGAAAGTGAAGGCTTTGCCTCCTATATGGCTAAGCTGTCCGAAGCTGCAGACAGAGGGATTGCGACCTTTGAGGATGTGGTAGCAGCCCTTGAAACGCGGGCTGAATTTTTCAAGTCAGTGGGATGCTATGTTTCCGACCATGGCTTTGGTACTCATGATTTTAGAAAGGGTATGGTGGAAGAGGCCAGAGAAGGTGTTAAGAAGGCTCTTTCAGGTCAAAAACCTTCCGACGTGGAGATTAAAGCATACAAGACGCAGCTCATGCTGGCATTGGGGCGGATTTATTCTAAGCTTGGCTTTGCCATGCAGATCCATGTGAGTGTTACTCGTAACAATAATACCAGAATGCTTAATTGTGTGGGGCCCAATACGGGTTTTGATGCTGTGGACAACAGCTTTTCTGCCGATTCTCTGAATGCACTACTGAACCGGCTTGACCAAGAAGATAAATTGCCCCCCACAATCGTTTATTCTCTTAATGATAATGACAGCATGAAAATTGCTGCGGTTCTTGGATGCTTCCAGAGAGGACCCATCCCGGGCAAGATGCAATTGGGGTCAGCCTGGTGGTTTAATGATCATTATGACGGTATGCGTAACCAGCTTAAAACTCTTGGGAATGTTGGGGTGCTAGGGAGCTTTATCGGGATGCTCACCGATTCCAGAAGCTTTTTATCCTATACCCGGCATGAGTATTTCCGTAGAATTTTGTGTGATCTCATCGGAGGCTGGGCTGATAAGGGTGAGGTTCCCATGGATGATAAGTTGCTTGGTGGCATAGTAGAAGACATCTGCTTCAACAATGTAGTGAGATATTTTGGATTGAAGTATTAGGAGGATTACCATGAAAATTGAACTACGCAAAGATTGTGCTTATTCTTTAGTCGTACCCACCAGTATGGGGGTTCGCATTACACCTTTTAACGGACAGCCTGTTCATACCAGCGACACCTTTCACATGCAAGCTACCAGCGCTGAGACCAATGTGGCCAATATTGCATCATCCCTTGGACTGCCTGTAAAGGTGCTGACCACATTTGTTAAAGACAGCCCCATTGCTGCTTTTATCAAAAACAGCCTTGCAAGCCGACATATGGCTTACGAGGGCAAGGAAGTTCCTCAGGATGGTCCCTGGGGCTACCGTCATCAGTTTAATATTGCCGACAGCGGCTACGGCTCTAGGGGGCCAAGAGTACAGAATGATCGGGCTGGCGAAGTTGGGCGGACTCTGAATGTCAAGGATTTTGATCTAGACAGGATCTTCGGGAAGGAAGGGGTCCAAATTGTGCACCTGTCAGGCTTGATTGGCGCACTTTCACCTGAAACTAGTACTTTCTGCCTTGAGCTTGCCAGAGCAGCGAAAAAATATGGTACAAGGATTTCCTTTGACTTGAATCATCGCGCCTCCTTCTGGAAGGGCCGCGAAAGTGAACTCAGAGCCATCTTCTCCGAAATTGCCAGCCTTGCTGATATTCTGGTGGGAAATGAAGAGGATTTTCAGCTTTGTCTGGGTATCGAAGGGCCTGAAGCTGGCGGAAAAGAACTGGGTTCCAAGATTGACAGCTTTAAGGAAATGATTGGCCGTGTCAAGGCCGCCTTCCCCAATGCCTCAGTTTTTGCTACTACACTTCGTCAGGTTATCCATGCCAATACCCACATGTGGGGTGCTATTATGTTGGAGGGTGAAAACTGGCATGTGGTCGAGCCCCGTGAAATACATGTGCTTGATCGTATCGGCGGTGGAGACGGCTTCGTAGGTGGTTTGCTTTATGGCATTTTAAGAAGCTGGGAGCCCGAAAAATGGTTACAGTTTGGTTGGGCAAGCGGAGCAATGGCCACAACCTTCCTGACCGATTATGCACAGCCTGCGGATGAAGAGCAGGTATGGAGTATCTGGCAGGGCAATGCACGTGTTAAACGCTAAATCATAACATTTCTCATTCTATAAGAAAGGGCCTGGATTCTAGCATGAATTCGGGTCTTTTTTATGCGTCGAGTCTTGTGGTGTGTTCAAACACCTTTACTGGCTCTTTCGGAGAATGAACTTCAAGATATGGAACATTGATTAAGCTTTTCGAATATCCATCTTCACATCAAACATACTAATAGTGATTAGAAATTAAGATGGTGAAGGTGGTGTCATGGAACAAAAAAACGGAAGCAAACTGATGAAGGCTGTCGCTATTGTGGCTATTTTAGGGATTTTGACGGCCATCGCCATTCCCTGGTATACGGATATGAAAAATCGTTCACGGGTTGCGGCTGATGGAGACATTGCCAGGGAGATTATTCGCCTGGCCATGCTAGGTGAGAATCATACTAAATCAAGCGCGCAGGTCATAGTGGAGAACTATGTCAAGAGATGCTTTACCAATAATACCTACCCCACGCCGCAATCCGGGGGGATTTTTATATTGGGAAAGGTCGAGGATCACTGGACTGTTAGCTGGACGCCAACCAATGCTCCTGGCTATAACACAGTACAGATTATATCTGAATCTACCGAAGAGAATTGGGTTCCGGGAAAGGAGTGAAAGACTGCTGGAAAAATAAAAGTTAAATGTTTACAATAAGATTAGTTATTGATAATGTGGGTAAATATTAAAAGTCTGTTCTAATATTGAGCACTGCTTCAGTTATGTCAAAGGTGTCCCACTAAATAACATTAGCAAATCAGGAGTCAAACACTGGAGGGTATATGTCAAGAAAAAGCAGTATCCACACAAAGCTCTTTATTTTGATAACCGCCATACTTATGCCCATTATCATACTTAGAGTGATTAATATCGTCGACTCCTATCATCTTAAGGTCCAGAATGAATTAAGTACCTATGAGAATCTTGCGGAGGCTATATCCTCTTCCTTTAATAATTATCTTGAGGAAATATGGATGATTGAGAGCATTGTAGGAATCTATTTAGAGGAACACCCTTTTTTAGACACTTCTCAAATTAATGCTTATCTTCAGCTTATCATACAGAAGCACGAAGGCATTATGAGTATTTCCTGGCTTGATGAGAATGGGTACATAATAGCCTCTTCGAATAAGGTGTTCCCGGAACTCAGCTTTTCGTCAAGATCCTATGTTAAGCAGATAATGAGCGGAAAAGAATCCGTGGTTTCAGATCTTGTTGAAAGTATCAGCAGGCCTAATTTTTATATTTTTCCTGTCGCTCATGCGATTAGAAGTGGAGACCGCTTAGCGGGTGTGGTGTCCGCCGTTATTGATACCAGTAAGCTCCAACAAAGGCTTCCTAATCTTTCGTTCAGATCGGATATTCGCTATTACTTAATGGATAGTCAGGGAATGCTGGTCTATTGCAGCAATACGGGGAAAACGCCTGACAACCAGGTTTGCCTGATCGGAGATCCTGAGGTGAGTCAAGCTATTCAAGGGAAGATGGTGACCTCGGTTAAAAAGAAATCAGAAATAGACCAAACCTGGATCATGAGTGTCGATTATCCCATAACAGATATCGGATGGAACTGCAGAGTCTTTACTCCTTACCATGTGGCCATGGCGCCCTATTTTCAAGAGCTAATTCATGAGCTGGTGGTGTTAATAGGCATCATTTTTACTTCCTTATTGGCTGCTATTATTTTAGTACGTCAAATACTAAAGCCCGTTTCAGCCTTAAGAATCGCAACCGACAGGATCATGAACGGTGATTATTCGGCCCGGACCCATATCAAGGGCCATGACGAGATGGCGTTGGCGGCGGAGGCCTTTGATAAGATGGCGGAAAGTGTTGAGAAATGGCATGAAACAAAGAACCGGTTTTTCACCAATATGTCCCATGAACTTAAAACACCCTTAAATGTTCTCTTTTCTTCGGTTCAGCTCATTGAAAACTATAAAACTTCTTTGGATCAAGCCCTTTATCCGGTTAAGGTTTCAAAGCAAATGAAAATTATCCGTCAAAATTGTTATCGTATTATGCGCCTCATAAATGATCTTATCGATATCAGTCGCCATGACAGTGGATTTCTCAAAACTAAACTCTTTGATTTTGATATTGTAAAACTCACCCGGGAAATTACCCTTTCTGTTCAGCGCTATGTTGAAGCCAAGGACATCCAACTCAATTATGAAACTGAACTGGAATCTCTGATTATGGCTTGTGATCCGGATATGATCGAGCGCGTTTTGTTGAATCTTATTTCCAATGCTATTAAATTTACGGATAAGAATGGTGCAATCACCGTAAGCCTTAAGCGGCTAGAAGACACCCTCATCCTAACGGTTAAAGATACAGGAATCGGAATTCCGCAGGATAAGCTCAATTTCATTTTTGAACGTTTCAGACAAGTAGATGATTCCTACCTACGCAATAAGGAGGGGAGCGGTATCGGGCTTTCTCTGGTTAAGGCCTTTGTAGAAGCCCATGGTGGAACAGTTTCAGTAGAAAGTGAAACCTTAAAAGGTACAGCCTTTCACATTCAACTTCCGATTCATGTGTTGGGCACAGAAGTATCAGCCGAGCAGGGCTTAAAAGGCGGGATATCACAGGCGGGACCGGCATACGGGGTGAGTTATATCAATATAGAATTTTCAGATATTTATTCCTTATATGACGAAGAGATTTCATGAGGGCCAGACCTGTTATTTACCAAAAAAGAATTATATAATGGCAATATTGGGGTAATGGATGATTTGAAAGAGGGGAATTTCCATGGAGAACATTGAGATAAAAAGCACCCGACTTGCAGTATCACTTTCTAACCCCGGGGTCGTTTACGCCGGTTCGCGTTTTGATTGGACAGGCTTTATTACCCAAATAACGCTGGACGAGAAGCATCGTTTTTGTGTTGACGAGTCCCTTATAGAAGGGTGCGGAACCGGTGGAAGAGGTCTTTGCAATGAATTCGGCATTCATGAGCCCATCGGCTATGGGGAGGCCAGGGTGGGAGAGTACTTTCCTAAGCTTGGCGTCGGCCTGTTAAAAAAGGAGAACGATAAGCCTTATGATTTTTTTAAACCCTATGCCATAACCCCTTATGAGATGGATGTAAAGTCCGATGAAAGTCGGGTAAGCTTTGTGGTAAGGCCTCGTCCCTGCAGGGGCTATGGGGTTCGTCTTCAAAAGGATATCGAGGTCAAGAACAATGGAATGGAAATACGATATACTCTTGAAAATACAGGGGAAAAACCTATAGACACCACCGAGTATGTACATAATTTTGTTAGTATTGATGGAGCGGATATCGGCCCCCATAACAGGCTCACCTTCTCCTTTGATCTTAAAGGGGGAGATGTTCCGGATGTCTTCCGGGTTATGGGGAACAGTATAGAATGGAAGCAAATTCCTGACAAAGAGTTCTACTGGAGGCCACAAGGTTTTGAAGGACAATCCTTATGTTGGTGGAAGCTGGAGAACATGATAACTGGTGTTGGCCTCAGAGAGTGTTGTGACTTTCCTGTCCTAAAGACAGCCATCTGGGGAAAGACTCATGTAGTCAGCCCGGAAGTATTTATCCGCCTTGCGCTGAGTCCGGGTGAGGCTAAGACATGGACGCGTTCCTATGAATTCTTTGCATAAATCAAGGCTGCTCTTTTTTGCTTGATGAGCAGCCTCGGTTTTTGTACATAATAATTGCTACTTGGGGGGTAACATAACTCATCTTATCATGACGAGGGGGTATATACTTCATAAAAATTGCGGTGTCTTCTTTATTAAAATTGCTAATTGCAATCAATAAAAAAGCTTAAGACCTTTCTCTGTACTGCGTGGGTGTTATGCCATATTTCTTTTTGAAGCATTGGGAAAAATGACCTTGATTTACAAAACCGCAAAGGTTTGAAATCTGTTCCAAGGAGAAATCCTTTCCGGATAGGTATTCCAAGGCATGCTGAAGCCTTAGGTTTATCAGATACGCATGGGGTGTAACACCTGTTTGAGCCTTGAAAATCCGGATAAAATGATAACGGCTTAAGTTGAGCTCCATACAAAGATCATCTAATGAAATAGAAGCATTGTAGTAGCTATGAAGATATTCCAGGGCCCGATCGGTGTAATTATAATTATGCCCCACCGGCTTTTCCACGTTCTCATGGATTCTTCCCTCACGGATAAGCTGAATGATAAACTCGGTCAAGAGGGATTGAACCATGAATTCGTAGCCGATATCCCTTTTCTCAAACTCCTGCATCAAAGTAGCTGCACATGAAAAGAGCTGACGGCTGTATGGAAAGTTGAAGGGTTTAGTAATTTTCGATTTAGGGGAAATGCTCGATAAAACTTCATTAAATCGGTTTTTTGAGATAGTCACCATAAAATAATCCTGAGTGGGCATAGTATGCTTGCAGGAGAGAAGAACTCCCGGCGGTGTAGCAATAACACTTTTTTTATTAAAAAAGTAATCCTTTCGGTTAATGGTAAGGGGTGGGGGTGCAGAGGGAATAAGATTGACATGATAATCCTCGGCTAGTAACTCAGGGACGAACACAAAATCCCGGGATTTTAGCAGAATCATATCCTGGGCCGGCATAAGAGCTATTCTGGATAAGGTTTGGTCAGGCAGATTTTGTTTGATAAATTGGTAAAACTGCGGCATTAGCATTCCCCCAAAGGCTAAATACTCTTATAGCATAACACTATCATAATCAAAGGAAGTGCAAAAGCAGGATTTTTAAAAATCCGAAATATACTTGTACATTCTATCAGGTGCTTCTTAAGAAAGGGACAACTTTGGAATAGATAAATTGCAGTAAAAAAGGATGTTAGCTTTTAAACCAACATCCAATTTCCAAAATTATAAGCCCTTACTCAATTTAATTATCCGGTGTTATCTCAAGAGGAAAAGTCAGGGCAGAATTATAATGATATGTTTACTTTCCAAAATATCTTTCAAGCAGACCTTTGAAAGCCATACCGTGTCTTGCTTCGTCCTTGCACATTTCGTGAACGGTATCATGAATAGCATCATAATTAAGCTGCTTAGCTCTGGTAGCAATATCCTTTTTGCCCTGGCATGCACCGTGCTCGGCTTCTACTCTGGCCTTCAGATTAGCTTCTGTGCTAGTGTAAACCACTTCGCCAAGTAATTCGGCAAATTTAGCAGCATGCTCAGCCTCTTCAAAGGCAATACGCTTATAAGCTTCGGCAATCTCGGGATATCCTTCACGATCAGCCTGTCTGCTCATTGCTAAGTACATGCCCACTTCGGTGCACTCACCGGTAAAATGAGCTCTAAGTCCCTCAACGACTTCGGGGTCCAAGCCTTGTGCCACGCCAATCTTATGCTCATCGGCCCAGGCCATGGCAGCCTCTTGGAGAGCTTCCTTGAACTTTTCTCTGGGAGCCTTGCACTGGGGACACCTTTCAGGTGCTTCATCACCATTGTGAACATATCCACATACTGAACAAACAAATTTCTTCATTTAAACGCCTCCTGATTTTAATTTATAAATTCTAAATGCCGTAGCATTTATTCGCATTGATTACACAGACCCTTTACATAATATTGAATTTCCCGGACTTTAAAATTTTCCAGGCCTTTGATTTTTGGAAGATCACCCTCAACTGGCAAATCAAAAATCTGTCCGCAGTCATCACATCTGAAATGAGCATGGAGACTAATATCTGCATCATAGCGTGTTTCCAGCTCATCAATTCCATGCTTTTGAACAAGTCCATTTTGGTAAAAGAGATTGACGGTATTGTAGACTGTCGTCCGGGATAATGTAGGAATCTCTTTTGAAAGCTCCCCATAAATCATGTCAACGGTGGGATGATTCTTTTTAGTTAATATATAGTCCAGGATTCTTACTCTTGGGTAAGAGGGCTTAATATGGTGTTCCTGCAAGTATTCCGCGACATTCATGGGAATCTCCTTTCATTTAGAATAAGTACATATTTGTAATGATTACAATTCAAATATATACGAAAGAATTTTTTAAGTCAATAGCTTTTAATCAAAAATATTTTAGTATTGCATGAAAAGATCTGGACCTCACTCTTCCAGGATAATCGAAGAAAATCCTCCGATAGAGGAAAGCATTTGGTCTCTGGTATAACCCTTACTGGAAAGAGGCTGTATGATATCTTTTTCAACATCTCCGATATAGGCTCGGAGTGCTTTTGCATTGCCCTTTAACTTGTAATGGCCAAGATTTGCGGGAATCAAAACAGATTCTCCGGCCCTAACGTTTATGGAGCCTGTTGCCCATTCTATAACAGCGCTTCCACTTAAAAAGGTATAGGCCATAAAGGTTTGCCCGTCAGCTAAAAGTGAAGCCTCCTGAGTTACCTCTATAATTTCTGCACAAAAATGTGGATCAGCGATAATAATACGTATGGAAAGACCGTCCTTGACATAATCCAAGCCTTCATATTTACCTTGTCGAAGGACATTTGCAAAATCAATGGAATCCAGCGCTTTCGCGAGGTGGAGGGGCCTTGAAGTACCATCAGGATTTTTTCGGTCATAGTCATATAAGCGGTAGGTGGCATTGGAATTTTGCTGCACCTCGGCAATAAGGATACCCTTACCGGCTGCATGTATAGTGCCTGCAGGAATATAGATCACATCACCTGTGTGAACCGGTACACTTTTGAGAACCTCACTAATCTTACTGCTTTCCAAAATTTCCTTAAAATCCTCACGCGTTATGTCCCGGGCAAGACCATAGAGGATTTGAGCGCCTGGCTGGGCCTCTAAAACATACCACATCTCGGTTTTACCAAAGTCATGTTCATGAATACGAGCATAATCATCATCGGGATGTACCTGTACTGAAAGCCATTCATTGGCATCAATAAGCTTAAGGAGCAGCGGGAATGTATTCTGATATTTTTGATAGCTTTGAGAACCCAGGAGCCGCTCACCTAACGTTAAAACCAAATCCTCCAGAGTCCGTCCCGCGTATTCCCCGGATGCTATGATATTCATGCCGTCATGATGGGCGGATATCTCCCAGCTCTCAGCTACAATGGTCTCGGGGAGGGACTTTCCAAGTCTTTCAAGGCTCCTTCCACCCCAAAGATAATCCTTATATAAAGGTTTAAAAGTGAGGGGATAGAGTGAGGATAATGGGTTTGTGGGGGATTGATTGTCACACATTATGTTGGGCACTCCTAACATTTTAAAAAATGAATAGCTGAACTTGAAAGCAGATTCATCAGCTATTATACAAAAAACCCCCTCATTTTTCAATGAGCGGGTTTTCAGAAGAAAATTCAAATACTATTTTTTAAGCTGTGCATAACACTCACTACAAATGTTTTTTCCTTTGTAGACCTTGATGTCCTTTGCATTATCGCAAAAGATACAAGCCGGTTCATATTTTTTTAGTACAATGGCTTTTTCGTCGGAATAAAACTCCAACCCGTCCCCGATTTCAATATCGAGTACACGCCTTAATTCGATTGGGATAACAATCCTACCCAACTGATCAAGACTTCTAATCATTCCGGTTGCTTTCATATTCATTTTTCCCCCCGATATAGTCTATAAAAGAATTCTAAAGGTTTTATCAACTTAAGTCAAGTTTTGCTATAAAAAATAACAATATCATAAAAAATGGATATACATACAATAAATGTGACATGAACTCAATCGTTGTTTATACGATATCAAAACAAGAAACATGGTACAATAGTCCAAAGGTCCTAGAAAAAAAGGAGGACTTCCGATGATCTGTTCAGTCTGCCCACGGTTATGTGGCACAGTACGACAAAATGAGATAGGCTATTGCGGTATGGGGGATTTGCCCATGGCCGCCAAGGCCGTTCTTCATCCTTATGAGGAGCCTGTTTTAAGTGGCAGCAGGGGTTCGGGAGCTGTGTTCTTTTCAGGCTGTAATCTCAAATGCTGCTACTGCCAAAACTACCCCATTAGTCATGGAAAAGTGGGCAAGCCTATAACAATAGAGAGGCTTTCAGAAATTTATCTTGAACTCCAGGACAAGGGGGCCCATAATATCAATCTGGTCAACCCAACCTTATTTACAGAGCCTGTTATAAGGAGTATTGAGGCTGTGAAACACAGGATGAATATACCTTTTGTGTGGAATAGCAGCGGTTATGAGCGGGTGGAAAGCTTGAAAAAGCTGGAGAAGCTCATAGAGGTTTTCCTCCCAGATTTAAAATATGTCAGTGCCAAGTTATCAGCCCTTTACTCGGGGGCGGGTGATTACTTTAAGTATGCGAGTCAAGCGCTTATAGAAATGTACCGGCAGGTAGGTGGGGTGCGATTAAATCAAGAAGGTCTTATCCAGAAGGGTTTAATTATTCGTCACCTGATCCTGCCCAACGCAACCCACGATTCCTTGAGAGTATTGGGGTGGATTCATGACAATATCCCAAACGATGCCTATATCAGCCTGATGAGTCAATATACACCTACGCCCAATGCTCATCATTTTCGTGGGCTCGACAGAAGACTTACGAAACGGGAATATGATTTGGTAGTCAGAAGGCTCCATGAATTAGGTCTTACCAACGGATTTGTCCAAGATCTGGATTCGGCATGCTCGGAGTATACACCCGAATTTGACTTGACAGGCGTCTAAAGGTGACCTGTGAAGTTTTTTGGTATAGCAGCAAAAAGCGGCGAAAGAGGTTGATCCTATGGAGTATCTCTTAAAGCCGCTTTTCCTTTTATATACTTAATTTTATTTAAGACTCACTTTTATCCTTATCATCAAGGTCCGGATTTAAAGGAGAACAATGCCCTCATTAGCGCAGCTCTTTTGCATCTCTTCAGGCCAGATGGAGGATTGCACTTCTCCTACATGGGCTTTTCCCAAGAGAAACATGCAGATACGAGATTGGCCCAAACCACCACCCAGAGTATAGGGAAGCCTCTTATTGAGGATATCACTGTGGAAGGGGAAATGCCTTCTGTTCTCGCATGCAGCCTTTTCGAGCTGTGCGAGTAGGGATTCTTCATCCACACGAATACCCATGGAGGACACCTCGAAGGCTGTGTCCAGAACAGGATAATAGAAAAGAATGTCGCAGTTGAGGTTCCAATCGTCATAGTCAGGGGCGCGACCGTCATGAGGCTGCCCTGATTTCAGCTTATCACCAATTTGCATAACACAAGCTGCACCATGCACTTTTGTAAAGGCGGTTTCGCGCTCTTTTGGTGTGAGGTTAGGATACATATCCTCTAATTGCTGAGTCGTGATAAAGGCAATCTCCTTGGATAAGTAGCGGGTAAGTGTGGGATAAAGTTTTACAATATAGTCCTCAGTTTTTAAGAAGACTTGATAGATCTTTTGAACTGTACTTTTAAGCGTATCCAGATTACGCTGTTCCTTGGAAATCACCATTTCCCAATCCCATTGATCCACATAAATGGAGTGGAGGTTATCGGGCTCTTCGTCACGGCGGATAGCATTCATGTCGGTGTAAAGTCCTTCACCCAGGGAAAATTCATAACGCCCCAGAGCCATTCTCTTCCACTTGGCAAGGGACTGCACCACTTCAACGGTGGCGCCATCAATATTCTTGACGTCAAAGGAAACAGGTCTTTCTATGCCATTGAGGTTGTCATTCAATCCGGATTCAGGGCGAACAAAGAGGGGCGCGGAAACACGAGTTAGGTTGAGTGATTCAGCCAGAGCATTCTCGAAGAAATCCTTGATTTTCTTAATAGCTACTTCTGTATCTCTTAAATTCAAAAGGGGCTTGTAATCGCTCGGTGTCCGATAAGGATTTGCAGCCATAAACTACACTCACTTTCATAAATGGATTGATATTACGTACGACTAATAGTATCATAAAGTACACCCATATTAAAGTACAGTTAGTCAATTTGTATTTACCAGAATAATTGGAGGATTGATAAAATGAAAAAAAAATCAAGGCTTCTTGCAATTCTTCTTGGTGTGCTTCTTTTGACGACATCCTTTGCTTCATGTGGTCAGAGGGCTGTAAACGACGATGATCAAAGTACTCCGGAGGCAACTTCAACTTCCACTCCCGAGCGTACACCGGAGGCTAGTCCGGAAGCTACACCGGAAGCTACACCTAAAGCTACACCGGAAACTACACCGGAAACTACACCGGAAGCTACACCGGAAGCTACACTGGAAGCTACGCCGGAATCCATACCAGAAGCTACACCAAAAGCGACTCCCGAAGCCTCTGATGAAGTGGATACCGATAAAGCGTTTGGTGTTATCGATGGAAATCTCTATACCAATGAGCTTTTTAAGTTTACTGTAATGTTTCCAGATGATTGGCATACCGCCAACAGGGAGCAGCTTTTAAATATTAACCAGCTTGGCGCAGACCTTATCAAGGAAAGCGGCGGTAATAACTCTGCCATTGATTTGGCCATGACCCAGATTATCCCCCTTTTCTTTGTCAGCCAGCACCCCCTGGATTATATAGGGGGCACTAATGCAAATATGAATGCTCTTGCTCAGAATTTAGGTATTTCTAAATCCCTCATTAATGGGCCTAAGCATTATCTCAAGCTTGTACCCCAGAGCATGAAAGCACAAGGACTGGATTACGCCATGGGTGAAATTGCAGAATTGAAGATTGGCGGCCTTGATTTTGGAAAAGTGGATGCTGTACTCACCTTTCAAGGCGCGGAGATCACTCAAACCATGTATGTGACTCTGGTGGATGATTATGCCATCACATTCACACTGACCTATTTCTCGGATGAAGAGAGAAAACAGCTTGAGGATATTATTAATACTTTTTCCTTTAAGTAATTTAGCCCTGTGTTTTCAGATGGGGAGACCATACAGGGAAATAAGAGCTACATAAAGGACCGGGTAAGGACCCGGTCTTTTTGCGTCTTTGTTACCTCTTCTCAACATCGCTTTTGGCTTGTAAGTATTTCCTAATCTGAAAGTTGAACTTAGTCCCACACGATGCTATAATAGAAAAAGTTCTATTGGTTAAGCATAATTTTCCAATAGGGCGGATAAATTAATGTTAATGCTGTTTTATTACGGCGTAACAAGGTTCCCGGTACCTGTTCGAAATCTTTGATTTCGGAAACAGGTGGGGTTCTCAAATTCTCATTTCTGATCATTAAGATCAATCAAGCATGCGCTGAATCCTTATTACAAGGAGCGGGAGAACCAACTTTTGGGGTGAATCCGGTCAAACCGGTAGGGTTATACTCTTTCGACCCGAATCCGTCAGCTAATCTCGTAAGCGTTGGAAGAGAGGGTGGTTGATATGTTGTAGTGTCATAGGCTCATACGTCCAATAAGTCTATTTAATTTACGATTGGAGGGAGTTTTATGACTCATGTATGCCTTATCGGCCTTGGCCGAACAGGTCTTGAAATTGCGCGCATTCTCATGGAACAACGGGACATAAACCTTGTAGGCGCTATTTGCTCAGAGCTTTCCCCGAAGGCAGGGAAAGATATTGGGGAGCTATTGGGACTACCCAACACAGGAGCTAAAATTTACACGCCTAATCAGCTTAAAATGGTCATTGAAAAACTTAAGCCCGATGTTTTTGTAGATTTCTCAAATTACAAAGCCACCATGAAGCATGTGAAGACTATTTCAGAGCATGGCAAAGGGCTCGTCATTGGAACTACGGGGTTTTCCAAGACTGATATTATGCGTATGATGGTTCTTGCCAAAAAGAATGGTTCAGGGATTCTCTATGCACCCAATGTTACCTTGGGTGTCAATGTTATGATGCTTTTATCCAATATTGCGGCACGCATTCTCACCGACTATGATTTTGAGATTACCGAGGCTCACCATAAGCTCAAGAAGGATTCGCCGTCAGGCACAGCCTTGAAAATTGCCGACGAAATTGAAAAAGGCCTTGAATCATCGGGTGTCGAGATGGATGAGAACATTCCCATTCACGCCATTCGGGCTGGAGGCATTATCGGGCGCCATCAGCTCATTGTAGCGGGTGAAAACGATAAGATTGAAATTGTCCATGAATCCTTTAGCAGAAAGGCTTTTGCAGCCGGGGCTCTAAAAGGAATCCGCTTTATCAAGAATAAAAAAGGCTTTTTTGAAATGCGGGATGTGCTGGACTTGGAAAATGTTCTGGCCTCATATTTTGATAAGCGGAAGATAGTGCTATATCGGGAGGGATAGAAGTTTACTGAGAACGGGGATGCATTAGTGCGGTGAGTTAATACCCACCGCACTAAGCTTGCAGCAAAAAGCGGTTATAGGCTTTAAGCCCTAACCGCTTTTGTATGCTCTATGACCTTCACGGTGTTGTCGAATACTCATGCACTTGGTTATTGAAACAGCGGCAGATATTTTACCATACCTTCATCTCACACCTGTTTTGACTAGCTCAGTCAAAGTTGGTACAATCAATATAGTAAAACTTAATATTCCTTACAGGGGGGCTGAGGCATGGAGAATGATAAAGGTCATGTTACCAAAATTGGTCGCAAAAACTGGATGATCGTTATTATGCTAGGCATGGCAGGCCAAATTGCCTGGAATGTGGAGAATTCCTGGTTTAATACTTTTGTGTTTGATACCATCACCCCGGATCCAAAGCCTATTGCCTGGATGGTGGCCATTAGTGCCATAACCGCCACTGTCACAACCCTTATCATGGGTACGGTCAGTGACATGATAGGGAAGAGAAGGCCTTTTATCCTCTATGGCTATATCCTGTGGGGATTATCAACCGTTTTATTTCCGACAACAGGCTTTATTAAAAATATCAGCTTAGCCATTGTCATGATCATTATTATAGATGCCGTTATGACTTTCTTTGGGTCGACAGCCTATGATGCGGCATTCAATGCATGGACCACCGATATTTCAGACCCATCCAACAGAGGTGTGCTAAGCGGCGTTATCTCTATTTTTCCTCTACTTGCAGCCCTTATAGGAACTGCATTATCCGGCTTCTTAATTGATGAATTCGGATATTATACCTTCTTTTATACCTTGGGAATTGTGGTGGGTTTAATGGGCATCATCGGCGGATTAATGCTCAAGGATTCGTCACAGCTACACAGAATGCAGGGGCTTTCCATCAAAAGCTTTATTACGCATTTTTCCAAGATCTTTAGTTGGAAAAGCATAAGAGACAATAAGGAATTATTTCTGGTCTTTACGTCGTTGGCCCTGTTTTCTGCCGGGTATCAGGTGTTTTCACCCTACCAGATGATTTATATTAACAATTATCTTCATATTTCAAAATCCACGGCAGGCATCCTTGCGGCTATAGCGATTCTTACCTCAATGCTTGTGGCTGTTCCTGCAGGAAAGCTGGTTGACCGGGGATATGTGAAGAGCTCAGTCCTTACCTCACTTGTTTTGTTTTCTGTAGGTGTCTTGCTATTCTCTTTCTCCACACAAATCTACCAAATGGTTATAACCCTCATTTTACAGTTTATCGGGTTAATTGTACTGCTTTTATCCATAAGTGCCTGGATGAAGAACCTTATGCCTGAAGAGAGCAGAGGCCAGTTTGAGGGCGTGAGAATGATCTTTAATGTGGCGCTTCCCATGATTATCGGACCTTCCATCGGATCTTCTTTAATAACACGCTATGGTATTCCTGCTCAAATAAATGGCGAAGCTGGTTTTATTCCCACACCTGTTGTTTTTCAGGTAGCGGCACTTGTATCTATAACAGCCATTATTCCGGTTATCATCATCATGAACTACAAAAAGAGGGGGGCTTAAAATGGAAAACAATAAAGACTGTGTCTGGAAGCCGGTAGGGCAAGGCTTAATGACTAAATGGGCAAAGGATGTGACACCCGATAACGTACTTCCTGACTATCCGCGTCCCCAGATGACAAGAGATCATTGGATGAACCTGAACGGCTTATGGGATTATGCCATAAGACCCAAGGGCATGAATGGGGTATCCGAATATGACGGTAAAATACTTGTTCCGTTTTCCGTTGAATCAGCTCTCTCGGGTGTTAGAAAACCCTTATCGCCGGATGAAAGGCTTTGGTACAACACCTCCTTTTCCATACCTGAGGATTGGAAAGGGCAAAGGCTGCTCTTGCATTTTGGAGCGGTGGATTGGAAGGCTGAGGTATGGATCAATGGACAAAAAGTGGGCGAGCACACGGGGGGGTATTATCCCTTTACCTTTGATATAACTGAGTGTTTGGCGAACGGAGAAAATGAAGTGACCGTCGCTGTTTGGGACCCTACAGATGCCTTCGGACAGGAAAGAGGCAAACAGCTACTAAAACCCTCGGGCCTATTCTACACACCGGTTTCGGGTATATGGCAGACCGTGTGGCTGGAGCCGGTT
>JAEYPI010000039.1 GCA_023410885.1 Bacillota bacterium | reverse complement strand
CCCGTGAAGGGTGCGACGCCTGTTGTCATTTAACTAATGTTGCGTGTTTGAGGTTTCAATCCACGCACCCGTGAAGGGTGCGACCCGAAGACTTGAGCCATAGAGGGCGGCCGTTGTGTGTTTCAATCCACGCACCCGTGAAGGGTGCGACAGCCTATAAATGACATCTGCAATATAAGCACTTTACAGCGCCACATTCCGCGAAATATGAAAATCACTTTATAAATTACTCCTGATCCTTACATATAAATTTCAGCAACTACTCTTAATATGCAAATCGCGAAACATCCCGCAACATCATGTTCGCTTATCGTTCGCGCTAGATCATCATCACATCTTCCGGATTGTAGGTGTGTTTAGCACCAACATGCTCTACTTTGTGCTGCCAATTGCTCCCCAGAAAATAATACCTTAGGCTATCAGTTTCCAGGTTTATTATTTTCTCTAGCCTATGTTTTAATTCTGTAAATTGGTGAGGTTCGACTAAACATTCAAATACTGAATTCTGAACACGTTGACCATAATTAACACACTGTTTAGCTACTTTTCTAAGACGTTTTCTTCCACCTTCTGTCACTGTGCTAACATCGTATGTAATTAGCACCATCATCTACTACTCACCTCCATCTTTTTTGGAAAATTACCTCCAAAAGTAAGGGGGATAATCCTCAATATCGCCACGCATATGGCGTGCTAGTAGTAACGCTTGCGAATAAGGTATTAACCCAATATTGATTTTTTCATCTAAGTAAGTGTGTTGGATTTCTTCTTGTTTTCTTTTTTGCCATGCCCCTAAGACGATTTTTCTTGTATCATCTGACATGAGAACAGCTCCGGATTCCTTGATGTCAAACCCCTTTGCTTCAATCTGTTTGCGGTTAATCAGCGAAAGGACCAAACGATCTGCCATATAGGGACGTAACTCCTCCATTAAGTCTAATGCAAGACTTGCCCTTCCGGGTCTATCACAGTGTAAAAACCCAACTTGTGGATCAAGCCCCACTGATTCTAAAGCTGCTGTAACTTCATGCGCTAATAGAGTATAGACGAAAGATAATAAGGCATTTACTCTGTCAGTAGGCGGTCGTCTCACTCTCCCTTCCATTTTGAAGGAATCCTTCTGCGTAATGATTAAATGGTCAAAACAAGAGAAATATAAGTGAGCCGCTTCTCCTTCAACTCCCCTGACCTTTTCTAAAGTGCTAGCTCTATCTAGTCGCTCTGGCATATCACTTAACCAACGTATGGTCGAAGACAAATCTCCGCTCAAATCTATATATTCATGGTCTCGTAAAGCTCGCTGCAATACTACTCTTGAATTTGCAATTTTTGCTGTAACAAACCGTTTAGCTAACCTAATCGCTTCTTCTTCATCATCAGCCCAACGATATTGAGTTCGTCGAAGCAATACATTCCCATGGATTTTCCCAGTAATTCGGCCCATAAAACGTCCGTGCTCTGTTAAGAAGCTTAAAGCTACGCCACGTTCACAACATAATTCCATTAAGCCAGGACTTGCTCCAGTATATCCAAAACAAACGATGCCCTCAATATTATGAATAGGCATCCGGAGTTTTATCTCCTTATCTATTTTCACAACCACATTTTCTCCGTCGCAAGCAAGATAGGCCTCAGGCGAAGTAATATATAATGTATTTAATAATCGCCTCATAAAGTCATCCTTCCTCTTTTTGATCAAGCATTCTTCTTATGTAGGCTGCAACTGGTTTATGTTTCATGCTAAGCTGTGGCTGACATATTTCAGTTAATGAACAGCTGGTGCAAAGCTTACCCTTAACTGCAGGTGGTGTTATTCTCCTCTCGAACTGCCTATGCATATGCTCAGCAAATTGATAGGTTCTGCTCCTTAGTTTTTCACTAAAATCGACATTTTCTCGTCTATGGGTCTGTCCATAATATAAGGCACCACTTGGAATAGATATTTTAAGCATCTCCTCAAGGGCAATCGCTTGAGCACATAGTTGAACCGCGTCTCTGTCATCAGTTTTAGGCTTCCCGCGCTTATATTCGACAGGGAACACCTCCCACCAGCCCTCCCTATCAAAAAGAGCACAAGAGCGTTCACTCTTTTCAAAGACACGACAAAATTCCACCACATCCGCTACCCCTTGAAGTCCAAGGGTCCTGGATATGATGGGCATGGCACGGATAATGAGCCTGTCACCTCGTGTCTCATCTTTATCAGGATCATCCACCCGTTCGTGTAAATGATGTCCTTCCACCGTTCGGACATTTTCGGCCCAAGCTTGCTCAATGTGGATGAGCGCCCACTGCCGCTCACAAAAAGCCATGTGTTGGATTCCTGAAAGCAGCAGTAGGTCCTCATCAGAGTAATTTTGTATATTATTTTTCAATGATTATAACTCCTGAAGGCTTGTCATTATGATTAATCTCAATAAGATAATCATTAAAGCTACGTGCTGGTTGAGATAAATCTTTACGCTTAGCTGAAACCAAATCGAACAATTTATGGGCAGGAGCATTCCCAATTTCTGTATCATGCTTAAAAATCACAAGTTTTCGTGCAGACATTTTCCCGCGTGCTGCAGAATGATCATGATCAAACATATTTAAAAGTGCATCCCAAAGAAGATCCAGATCATCCTCTGTAAAACCTGTCTTTTGTGCAATCGATGCAGATATGAAACCTTCCGTTCGATATAATGCATAAGGAACGATATGCTTTCTTCCTATAGTCCTCTCTTTGCTAGCGTCCTTGGCATTAGTGACTGCCATTCTAGTAATGGATACCTCCTGAGGAACTATTGGGTCAACACTTTTTCCAAAACCCATTTGTACCGGTCCGCGCACTTGCCCACAATTAATCTCTGTTGTCATGACCGCTCCAAAAGCACGCACATCATAAAACAACCTACACATAAATTCGGTTAGAGATTTTGCCTCCTCTTTTTTATTATTATTTAGAGGTATCCCTAATGTTTCATAAGCAACTTTATGTTCTTCGTTAAGCACTGCGCCCTCTCTGACATAGATGTCAAAACGGTTATCTCCTGATTTTGCGCTTTTAATATTTTCTTCTCGACTGGCACCCTTAACAAGATCAACATAATTCCTTATCTTTCGTTTTAAGCAAACATCAGTTACTAGCCCGTTACTCGTTTCGGGGTCGACTCTTGGCATATTACCAGCATCCGGGTCACCATTTGGGTTACCGTTTTCAATTTCATAAAATAGTACAAATTCATACCTATTCTTAATTATTGCCATAACAATCATCCTTTCTCATTCTCATTATTTTCTGGTTCACTTTTTGTAAATAAAGCCTGCCTTTGGTGGTAGTATCCAAGAATAAATAAACCCTGTTCTTCAAGATTTAAATGGGATGGAAAATGATCCAGACCACTCATGACACTCTGAATTTTTCTGTCGATCCAAATACCATAACCTTCTGCCTTTGAAATATGGTGCCTAGAAAGTCTGAGAATTAAGGGGAAAACTGATGCCGGTGTCGCTGATGCTGCACCAAAGTATCGATCACGAATTGTTGCATTTGCTCCTGGTATAGCTGCTGCCTGCACTTTTTCAAGTAATGCGAACAACCGACCTAATCGGTATGCGGGGCTGTTATTTTCTTGACTAAGGCTCACAGTATATAACGCCTCCTTTTCTTCATTTTTGATAATTCTGTTTTTTCTTATAGAACAAGCTTTTAGAACGGCAACTCGAATCGCATTCACATCTCCATCAGATCTTATTCGACCAATGATAGCACTGTATAGTGACTGAGGATACTCCTGGCTTGTTAAAATAGAACGCATTAATGCGCCACCCAAAAGCGGTGGTACATTCTTGCTATCTTTCTGTACGGCAGTTTCTCTTAAGATAACCCATATAGGTATAGCAAGACGATATTTATGATTTCCATCTAAATCTAAATCCTGATAATGTTGTCCAATTCTGCGGACATATTCTTCAAATGTCCCCACGTTCCAAAAACGAACAGATAGCCTGCTCATATTGGGAGCTAAACCTAGCATATAGAACCGCACATGCTCATCCAGTTCTTCACTCTTTTCTGATATTGGCAGGCCTGATTTGATACGTTCTAGAATAGTTTTGGCTTGAAGAATTGATGCAGAATCTAGCTTCCAAATATCTTGAGTGTCTTCCTGAACATCATGAATAGGATTGAGAAACCATGAAATAATAGATTCTTCGTCTTTACGATTTTTGCTGCTTGCCCAAAAAACGGTCATGGTATCTCCGACTTTTACTTTATTCTTCGGGGATGACAATAAGTGATTGAGAACTGTCCCATAGGCCTCAGCCACCTCTTCACTCACCGGAGCATTATAGGCCTGAACATCTTTGCAGCGTTTATTCTTTTTATAGGAAACAAAAGAATCCTTATTAAAAGAAACGATCGCCGCCCCATTTGCCATGGTACCTGGGATACCCTTAATATTGGGATGTAATTGTGCTATAGGAGCCTGTTTACCTGTAACAAGACATTGTCCGATAACTGCCGAACTTTTCTGTGCATAAAGCTTATTCCATTGCTGCAAGACCTCTTGCTGCTGATGAAGATATCCCTTATTGCCATCAACATGAAATACAATCATGCTACCTTCAGAAAGATCTTGCAGCTTTTCTTCCAAAGATGAACAATTTTGATACTCCTCAGGATTCCAGTTTTCAAGAAAACATCGAAATGCATTTACTTGAGGAATATTAATCTCTTTTAAATAATCCTTCTGTTTCTCTCTGAAAGCTGAAAAATAAGCCTGATTTATTTTAATATTGTCCTGTTTGTCTTTTATCACACCAAATACATATTCAGCCTTATCACAAAGAAAGTAGGGCCTTATGCCATTTGCTCTTTTTT
>JAEYPI010000033.1 GCA_023410885.1 Bacillota bacterium | reverse complement strand
ATTTACACTATCACCGCATTAAATCACTTATATTTATTTTGTCGATATCCTCCTCCACAATGGTGGAGAGATCTTCATTGGAAACAGTTTCTAGGGCCGCAAGCCTGTCGGCCTGTATGGCGAGAAGCTTTTCAAAAAGATTACGCACTGTGCGTGCATTGGCAAAGCTGTCAGAACGGAATTCATGCAATTGGGTCAGCATCTGGTTGACCTTTTGTGTAGCGGCCTCAGCAGGCTTGTATCCATTCTTCTCGCACATCTTCATAAAGATGTCCAAAAGCTCAGAAGGGGAATAATCATCAAAATTAATGTACTTATTGAAACGGGATTGAAGACCGGGATTGGATTCAAGAAACTCCTCCATTTTATCGGGATAACCGGCCACAATGACGATCAGATCATCACGGTGGTCTTCCATGGCTTTTAACAAAGTATCTACGGCTTCGTAGCCAAAATCATTCTCACCGCGCCTGGAGACAAGGGCATAGGCTTCATCGATGAAAAGCACGCCACCCAAGGCTTCCTTCACGACCTCCATAACTTGAGGTGCCGTCTGACCCACGTATTTAGCAACCAACCGGGAGCGGTCAACCTCCACAAGGTGCCCCTTGGAGAGCACACCGATCTCTCTGTAAATGCCTGACAACAAACGGGCCACAGTGGTTTTACCCGTTCCGGGATTACCTGTAAAAACCAGGTGCAGGGACATATCAACCTGAGGAAGGCCACGCTCCTTACGCATTTTCATAATCTTAACCACATTGGTTAGGGATTGAACATCCTCTTTGACCTTCTTTAAGCCTACCAGATTGTTAAGCTCCTCCATGAGCTCTTCCAAGCTCTTCTTGGGGGGCGTGTTTTCTTCAAACGCGTCCTCATCAGATCCATCTCCTGGATCAAACTGCATATTTTGGCCAACGCCGCCTTGCACCGGGGTTGAATCCTCTATTATGGGCAGCCTTCGGTCAAAGAGATCCTGATAGACCCCGGAAATGGGGTTGCGCTTTAAAAGTGAATCCATTTCGTCCAATAGGGAATTCAGATCATCACTGTTCATATTGCGATTGGAGTAAGGATTATTTTTATCACTCATTTCTCTTCTCCCTTTACTTGATGGGACTTTAAAATGGAACTAAAGGCTTTTAAGGTTAATATCCCTAATAGATGATACCACAAAATCCGCTAGACTTGTATCAAGTAGTCCGGAGTTTAGATTGAGAAATCCGATACATTTCATCCCCGCCCCTTTGGCTGCTTGGATACCTTTAGCGGCATCCTCAATAGCAACGCACTCAAAGGGTTCAAGCCCAAGCGCGTGAGCCGCTTTGGTATAGATTTCAGGATTTGGCTTACCCTGCGTGATCTCATCGGCCGTCACTAAAGCGTCAAAATACGCTTCAACCCCTACATTTTTCAGGATATGCTCGGCAAAATACCGAGGTGATGATGTTGCCAGTGCAATCTTTATTCCCAGCTGTTTTGCAGCCTGCATAAGCTCGGGAATACCATCTATGGGCTCCAGCTTCTCTTCAAAGAAACGCTTTTTCACATAATGCATCTGGCGCTCCATCAATTCTTCCGGTGATTCCTTGATGTCGTGGCGGGCAATCAGAATGGGCCACATTTCCTCGTTTATAACACCAATAAATTCATAGCCTTCGCCGGGAGAGGGCTCCCTTCCAACATCACGCATTACTTGAACAGTTAAATCGATGTGTATGGGCTCACTGTCAATAATAACGCCGTCCATATCAAATACTAATCCTTTAATCATGCTGCACTCCTACATCTTCTTTAATTTTGCAAAGCTCTCCATAAGCCTCTTCATGCCAAATTGATCAAATAGAATATCCAAACGGAAGTCTCCGCTTTCTGAGACCCTGCCTTTTACAGTACCTTCACCAAACTTTTTATGCAGCACCCTATCCCCTACTTGTACACTTTCGCCACTGTCTTCAGTTGCTCGGTTAAAGGCCTTAATTCTGGCCTTAAGATCAGAAAGATCCACAACCTTACCGCTAGGAGCAAAGCCGGATTGACTTTTCGCTTCCTCGCCCCGCCGCATTGGCATTTTATCACTGAACGCATCCTCAATTAAGGGTTCCGGTATTTCTCTAACAAAACGTGACTCCCGATTATAGGTGGTACTGCCAAAGAGCATACGGCATTTGGCGTTTGAAATATAGAGTGCTTCTCTGGCCCGGGTAATGCCCACATAGCAAAGTCGTCTTTCCTCTTCCAGTTCGGCTTCCTCAGTGAGGGATCGGTAGCTGGGGAAAATACCTTCCTCCAAACCTGCCATAAACACGACGGGGAATTCCAAGCCTTTAGCACTATGAAGGGTCATGAGCACCACACGGTCTCCCACTTCCTCGGTATCATCAATATCGGCCACCAATGAGATATGTGCCAAAAAATCTTCCAAGGTGGGCTTCTCTTCAGTGGTTTTTTCAAATTCCCGCGCAACCGATATAAATTCCTTAATATTCTCAATTCGGGTTCTGGCCTCATCAGTCATTTCCAATTCTAACTCTTTAACCAGCCCACTTCTTTCAATGAGCATTTCAATAAATTCCACCAGCTCTGTCTGGGAGGCTAGGATCTTCATACTCTCTACAAAATTAAAGAAGTCGTTAAGATTCCGGTAAGCCCTTGCCAGTTCTGGAAAATCAGCTGCCAAGGAAATGATCTTATACATGCTCACATTTTCATTGATGGCATACTGCTCAATTTTATCCATGGTGGTCTTGCCAATACCTCTTTTGGGGGTATTGATAATCCTCGACAAGCTGATATCGTCATTGGCATTCTGGGTTACCCTCAGCCATGCAATAACATCCTTAATTTCCTTTCGTGCATAGAATTTGAGACCCCCATAAATTTTATAGGGAATCCCCTGCTTCATCAGCACATCCTCAAATACCCGTGACTGGGCATTAAGGCGGTAGAGAATGGCCATCTCATTAAAGCTCCGTCCGGAACTCTTTAAGGAGCGCATTTGCCCGGCGATGAAATAGGCCTCATCACGCTCATCAGCGGCCTCATACCGTTTAATAGTCGCACCCTCACCATTCTTGGTCCATAAAGACTTCTCCTTACGTCCCGAATTATTCTTAATGACGTTATTGGCAGCATCAAGAATACATTTTGTAGAACGGTAATTCTGCTCCAGCTTGATAATACTGCAATTGGGGAAGTCCTTCTCAAAGTCCAGGATATTACGTAGATTCGCACCACGCCAGCCGTAAATCATCTGGTCGTCATCACCCACTACACAGATATTCCCGTGTCCGCCAGCCAACATACTCACCAGCGTGTATTGGGCTGTATTGGTATCCTGGTATTCGTCCACCATGATATAGCGGAATTTATCGGCATAATAATCCAGAACCTCTGGGAAATTGGATAGAATGCGGATGGTTAAGAGTATGATATCGTCAAAATCCAAGGCATTATTTGCCTTCAACTTATTTTGATAAAGCTCATAAAGGGCTGCAATTTTACTCATCCGATAGTCCGAGCCATACAGCCGCTTAAATTCAGCTGGGCCAAGCAGTTCATCCTTGGCACGCCCTATTTCATGGAGCACGGTCTTGGGCGGAAAATTTTTATCATTGATTTGAAGCTGCTCTAAACAGCTCTTCATTAGACTTTGCTGGTCATCTGTATCATAAATGACAAAACTTTTATCATATCCCAGTCGATCAATATCGCGTCTTAAAATTCTAACACAAGTTGCGTGGAAAGTTCCCACCCAGATATTATTGGCTTCGCCTCCAATAAGGGCTTCCATTCTTTCCTTCATTTCACGTGCCGCTTTATTCGTAAAGGTTATGGCTAATATGTTCCAGGGACGAACGCTTTTTTCTTCCACGAGATGAGCAATGCGATGGGTTAAGACTCTTGTTTTACCCGACCCTGCCCCCGCCAGAACAAGCAAAGCACCTTCAGTATGTAAGACAGCTTGCTTCTGTTCAGGATTAAGGCCTTCTAAAAGATTCATGGTATACCTCCAGATCGATTTTGCACTTTTCTAAGGAATGAAATACCGTAGAAAAAGCTTTTAAAGCTTAAGACTTTCCTTTTTGTCCTTCATCTGATGAAAAGAAATAAGCTTTATTATGTTAATGCTTATCAATTATATAATAAAGCCTATGTTGATTCAAACAAATGTTCGAAAATTATGTCTTTATCCCTTCAGTATTTTCTCAAAATTTTCCTTAGTATTTTTTACGTTTTACTTAAAAGCAAGCAATTATTTATAATATTTATATAGTTAATGTATATGTTTACTTTATTTGTTTTCCTATCAGATAACAGCGGTGTTGGCATGCATTTTTCAGGACAGAATGATCTAATTGGCTAGGCATAATATCCGTAGCTATTGACCAAAAATCCTCCCTGGAATTGCAGAATGTAAATAAGTCCAATGGAGTTTGTTTTGTTATGGGCTTTTTTGAAGACAAAGGAAGGAGTGAAATTTTAATTGCTTAATGGATATCTTAATGGGAATTATCCTTCGGAAGCGTTAGTATAATCAAAATCTTTTTGAAGGGGGAATATTCCATCCAACACGCCTCGGATCACAATACGGTGATCGGAGATGCCGATGGGATGGCAGGAGGTCAGGGTGATGCAGCTATAGCCTGTGGTATAAATGGGGCTCCAGTCATTTGCCTCCACGATGGTGCAGCTCTCCCACAAATAGCGGTAGATTTGCTCACTATCTGTTAAATAGAGGTAATCCCCCTCCTTTAAGGTATCAACATAGTAAAAGGGGGCTTGATCGGTGACTTTTCCATTGGAGATTCCATTGCGGTGACCGGCGATAGAGACGTTGCGGTTGCCTGTGCCTGGCAGCTGTGCATAATCGTATAAACCGACACCATTTCTAAGATCCTCCGGTTCTGTTCCATCGTGGACGGTGCATTCGATGTTGAGTACCGGAATTCTGAGGGCCATAGCGCCGTCTCCATAGCTTTTCCGCTCCGGGGTAATCACCAGCTTGCCCACGGGCAGCCCACCCATTTCAACAGGTGCCTGTGCCCCGGACTCAGGAGACACACCGGGAACCGGTAAGACCGGCTCGAAATCAGGGAGGATTATTGACGTGGGAGGCGATGTGGGAGCTTGCTCCGACCAGTGGGGGCGCAGGCTCTGGAATACGGCATAGGTAGCGATTGAGATGCCCGCAAGGATGAGAAAAACCCCAAAAACGTTTATATTTCTTTTACACATAGCTTTCTTCCATTTCTAAATCCCTGCCTTCCAGGCGAGTTTAGAACCCCCACAAACCATTGCCCTTAGTATGCCGAGCCTTCGACCAGTATATTCTGCGGTAGGGAAGCTTTTGTTGTTCAGATTCTTGTGACAGCGCTCTTGAGGATAAAGGGGGAAGCATTTAGTTAAGGTGGGTTCAGGCCACAAACCATAAGGGATACTTTTTGTGTTCTTTAGAAAGGAGAATTTTATATGACAAAAAAAAATACAAAGAGATATCTGGCGCTTTTACTTACGGTAGTCATGATCATGAGTATGCTGCCAGTCCGCGTGCTGGCAGCCACAGGCAGCGGATGGCAGATTGAGAAGGACCTTAACAGCAAAATCTTATATCATACACTGGATGAGTCAGGGGATATCATAGAAAGTGATCCATTAGAGACCAAAGCCTCTGCCGGTGGAAAGGTATCTATTTCTAAGACCATAAGCGGTACAGACCTTGAGAACGTGTTTGACATCACACTAAAGGTTGAAACCAAGCAGGAGACCCGGGAAGAGATTATTTCCCCTGATGCTGCCGTGGTTCTGGTTCTGGATGCCTCGGGATCCATGAATTGGTGCGCAAGCTGTGGTAAAGAGGAAAACCATAATGATCACAAATCAACTACAACAACTACTTATCTTGGCTCTGATGGGCATTCATACCAAAAGCCTACCAATGGCAATAAATGCGTGAACTGTGGTCAGCAACAGAAAAATCATACACCAAAAATAGTAACTAACGATCCCAAATGCACATGGGCAGGCACAAGGCTTGCCGCCGCCAAGTCAGCGGCCATCAGCTTTGCGAAGCAGTTCGCATCCGACGCCAATGGAGCAAAGCGGTACATTGCTTTGGTGAAGTTCAACTCGGGTGGAACCCTTGTATATAACTGGGTTGACGCTGCCACACTCAATTGGAATGGAGAAACACCCAGTAATGACCTAACCCAAGCAATAAACGACATCAGTACAAATTCCGGAACCAATATTGAGGCAGGACT
>JAEYPI010000003.1 GCA_023410885.1 Bacillota bacterium | reverse complement strand
ACCCGGGAGTTGGCTATTCAATCGGCGGAAGAGCTCAAGCAGGTAGCAAAATATAAAAAGAATGTGAGAATTCAGCCCATATATGGCGGTCAACCCATTGAACGTCAAATTATTGCATTAAAAAAGCGCCCCCAGATCATTGTGGGTACACCGGGCAGGGTCATGGATCACATGAGGCGTAAAACCATTAAATTAGACAATCTAAAAATGATTGTTTTGGATGAGGCCGATGAAATGCTCAATATGGGCTTTCGCGAGGATATCGATATGATTCTTCAGAAGGTGCCTGAAGAGGTTCAAACCATTCTTTTTTCTGCGACCATGTCCAAAGAGATTAAGGAAATTACCGCACAATATCAGAAGGACCCCGTTCACATTAAAATTGCCCATAAGCAATTGACGGTTCCCAGCATTGAACAATATTATCTTGAGGTATCCCCGGGGAATAAATTAGAGGTGTTGACCCGACTCCTTGATGCCAATCATATTAAGCTCGGCTTGGTTTTTTGCAACACAAAGAAGCAAGTGGATGAGCTGGCTTCAAGCCTTCAGGTTCGGGGCTATTCTACTGAAGCCCTTCATGGGGACATGAGGCAGGAAGCTCGGGATCGCGTTATGGCACAATTCCGAAAGGGTAACATTGATATTCTCATTGCGACGGATGTAGCGGCCAGGGGCATTGATGTGGACAATGTGGAAGCTGTGTTTAACTATGATTTACCCAATGACGAGGAGTACTATGTTCATAGAATCGGAAGAACAGGCCGGGCCGGCAAAACAGGCAAAGCCTATACCTTTGTTCATGGAAGGGAAATCATTAAAATAAAAGATATTCAACAGTACATCAAATCCTATATAACACCCATTAAACCCCCATCCCTCGTGGACGTTGAAGAAATAAGAATGGGCGCTATGATAGAGGGTCTTAAGTCAACCTTTACTACAGGCCGGCATCTGCCCTATATACGGTTTGTTGAAAGAATGCTGGAGGAGCTCAACGCCCAATCCGGTGAAAATGAAGCCATTACAACCCTTGATCTTGCGGCGGCCCTGCTGCAGCAATCGTCAAGTCAGATGAGTGATAGCGCTGAGAAAACCGCCAAGAGGTCGGAGAGGGGAAGAGCTTCGGGGCGCTCTGAAAGGTCTGAGGCTTTTGAGAAGCCAAAGGCAAGAAAGCACGATGCCAGAGGGGAGTATATGGGAAAGCGGGACCATTCTCATAAGTATAAGAAAAGTAAGGGTAAAAGATAACCTGACTGTAGCTGATTTTCGTAATAGAAAGTCAGCTTTTTTATTTAGTAACCTTAACTCTTTATTGAATCATAACAAGCTTCCTGTTATAATAGCGATAAATTATATCGGATTAGTTCGGAATGACCGGCAAAGGATGGATGAGGATGCTTCAAAAGGATGTGTTTGATAAACATGAAAAGTTGAAAGAGAGGCTTAAAGCCCTTGGCAAAGTGGCTGTGGCTTTTTCGGGAGGGGTTGACAGTACCTTTCTTCTTAAAGTAGCCAGTCAGGTACTGGGTGATCAGGTCATTGCGGTGACCGCCCGGTCGTCCACCTACCCCGAGAGAGAATTTCGGGAAGCTTGCCAATATGCGAAGGATTTTGGTGTGAGGCACATTGTCATAGAATCGGAAGAATTAGAGATTGAGGGCTTTGCCGAGAACCCCGTTAATCGATGCTATTTCTGTAAAAATGAGCTCTTTACCAAGGTGCGGGATGTAGGCCTTCAATATGGCGTACCCCATGTTCTGGATGGCTGCAACAAGGATGACTTGGGTGACTTCAGACCCGGCATGCAGGCGGCCAAAGAAAAGGGTGTTCATAGCCCATTAAAAGAAGTTGGTATGACTAAGGATGATATCCGAATGATCTCAAAGGAAATGGGGCTTCCCACTTGGGATAAGCAGGCCTTTGCATGCCTTTCATCAAGATTTCCCTATCATCAGAAAATAACGAAAGAAAAGCTCTCTATGGTGGATAAAGCCGAACAGCTCCTGTTGGACCTGGGATTTAAAAACGTCAGGGTCCGTCACCATGGGGACATTGCACGTATTGAAGTGGCCACGTTTGAGCGAGAGCAATTTTTTGATATTAATCTTATGGATAAGGTGAGTATGGCGTTTAAGGAGCTTGGTTTTCTATATACGGCCCTTGATCTTAAAGGCTATCGAACAGGAAGTATGAACGAAGGACTTTCTAAGGAGGCGCAAGTATGAATATCAGCAGTAAGCTGGTTCATGGCAGTCAGGGCTACGACCCAAGAACGGGTGCCATTAGCTTTCCTATCTATCAAAGTGCTACTTTTCGTCATCCGGGGTTGAATCAAACAACAGGATATGATTACTCCAGGCTTCAAAACCCCACCCGGGAGGAGCTTGAAAATACTTTGGCTCTTTTGGAAAACGGGCATTCCGGATTTGCTTTTACAAGTGGTATGGCTGCTATTTCCGCTCTAATGGAGCTTTTTTCAAACGGAGATCACATCATCGCGACAGATGACTTATATGGTGGAACCTATCGGCTTTTTGAAGAGATCTTAAAGAAGCGTGACATAACGGTGACCTATGTCGATACTCCCAGCATTGAAAAAGTCAGGGAGCTGATCCATGGGAGAACGAAAGCGATTTTTATTGAAACGCCGTCAAACCCTATGATGAAGGTGACCGATATTGAGGCTTTGGTCAAGCTGGCGAAGCCATTAGGCATTCTGACCATTGTAGACAACACCTTTCTCACACCCTTTTATCAAAGGCCCTTGGACCTCGGTGCCGATATTGTGGTACATAGTGGAACCAAGTACCTCGGTGGTCACAATGATACTTTAGCGGGCTTTATTGTGCTGAAGTGTCCCGAAATAACGGAGAAAATGAAACTTATCCAGAAAACCACAGGTGGTGCCCTGCCTCCTTTTGACAGCTGGCTGATTCTCAGAGGCATTAAGACTCTGGCTGTGAGAATGCAGAGACAGTCGGAAAATGCGCTCATTATCGCTCAATGGCTCCAAAAGCAGCCACAGGTGGAGAAGGTGCACTATGTTGGGTTACCCGAACATGAGGGCTATCAAATCTCAGGAAGGCAAGCCTCTGGATTTGGTGCCATGATCTCCTTTTCACTAAAGGATGTGTCATTGATAGAAAAAATACTCGGTGGTGTCAAACTGATTGCCTTTGCCGAAAGCCTTGGCGGCGTTGAAAGCCTCATAACCTATCCTATTCTGCAGACCCACTCAGCCATACCCAGTGAGATTCGAGAGAAGCTTGGCGTTAATGATACGCTTTTAAGATTATCTGTAGGTATTGAGGATGTACAGGACCTCATCGACGATCTGTATCAGGCCATCCATGCATAGTGGATTTTTTATATGGGGAAGACCTCATTGCGGGTATTAGAGGGCTTTCAAGGAGCCTTCGATGAAATAACAGTACGGACAAGAGGTCGTTGTAGTGCATAGGATAATTAAGAGACATTTTGTTTTCTCGGAGGAAATTATGCATTACAACTGGAACAACCTCGCTCAATTATCTACGCCTTTTGCAGAGGGAAATCTTTATCCCTATGCCGAAGATACTCAGGTGTTTAGTCAGAGACTTGCACAACCCATGAATAGGCCCATGAGCCCAAACATGAGCCCAAACATGAGCCCGAACATGAGCCCGAACATGAGCCCGAAC
>JAEYPI010000268.1 GCA_023410885.1 Bacillota bacterium | reverse complement strand
TTCCTATTGTGTACATACCATCATTAAGGCAATTTGATACTGTTACCAGGTCAGATAATGGTATTTTTGCACAATCAATAATCCTCATCGTTGTTGAAACACCTGATCCCTGATAAATAATACCGTTAATCAGCCGTCTTGATGCCTCAAGCCTGTTGAGCGGCTTATTCAAATCCCTGTCGTCATCTATCATTCCATAGATAAAGGCATTTTTAATATAATCAGGTGCATTCGGGTCAATTGTTCCTTCCTCAAACTCTATTTTTTCATTAACTTCTTCTGACTCAAAATACAGTTTTGCAAGCTCATCAATTGTTATGGCTTTTTTGAAACCCGAGGTAAACGATTCTGATAATTCCCCATCAAGTATTGATTCCACTATATACCTTCGATGTTCTGCAGATGGTTCATCGTTTGGAAATTTAAAGTTAGTAATCTTATTTTCTTCGTCCCTGTCTTGCTGACGATACTCAATTAAGGATTGATAACCTTCTATAATTGACTCCAGTGATTCTGATCCGTCAAATTCTGTAAAATCTAGTGTGTATATATCTCTATGAATTGCGGAAATAGCCTGTGCCGCAATAATTTTTGAGGGCCTTAGCTCTTTGAACAGACGGTCTATTCTTTCAGGCAGATTCTTTGCTATCTCCGGGCTAACCTTGTTTCCTTTTTGTATCGACTGTTTGATATACCTTTCAACATCGGTTTTTACCTCTAAATCGGCCAGGGACACCTGGTCCAATTCTGAACCCATGCCTGCAAAACTACCCGTTAAATTATCAAACTCTTCAAACTCACTTCCGCCAACTCCAAAAGTCAATATAATATATTTAAGATCAACATCCCAATATAAGCAGCCCTTGTTAACTTTTATACCATGTACAAGCTGAGCTGAAATTTTATCATAATCTTCTTTGGTCAATCCGCCCAGTTCCTCTTCCACTATTTCTATATTAACCTTTATATCATTGAGAACTTCCGTTACAGCTTTCTTAATTAAGGTTTCAGTCATTTTGGGCAGCTTAATGGATGAAGGTCTTTTTAACAATTCAGCACTAACCTCAATGGGCCAAGCCATCTGCTCACTTGCCATAAAAGCTTTTTCCAATTGAACAAAAGTAGCATCAAGTGCCTTGTTGTTTGTAAAGCAGGATGTATCAGATGCAGCAAAAGCAAGAACACCACTGGATAAAAGAATTAAAATCACTAAAACAATGCTGATTTTTTTCATAAATTCCCCTCTAAGTCAAAATGTTCTTTTGCATAATATTTTAATTGTAAACAAAAATGAGTAACATGTCAAATTATAACATTTAATAAAATAGAATACATTGAAATTAATACTGCTTTCTCGTATTCATTATCCATACCATTATGCATGTCAATTTTTTATAGATCCAGATATTTTTTTCTTCTCTTTTTTGCAGTATGGAGGTTTCTTCCCTTTTGCATGATGGGCCTCACATTCTTTGCAGTTACCATGTCTTTCACATTTCTTCCTTGGGCAATTACAATATACATCCGTATGGGCTTCCTTCATCTATACGCCCTTCACCTTTGTTACTTTTTTGTTAGCAGAATTTTTCACCGACAATAATATTATCAACAATCGTCATCCTTATAACTCATCATTTCATATAAAAAACTAAAAGCATGTACTGCTGGCATGTAATAGTGAATAGTAATTATTGAAGTGAGTGCCATGAAGAGAATATTAATTATTACAATTAAAAAGAAGGTATTAGTCGGCTTTACTTTGTGCCTTTTAATTGGTATTGCGATTATTGTAACTATAACCTTTGCTCATTTAAGGAATACACAGGTTTTTAGTAATAGTAAGGCTGATGATATACTTAAAATAGAAAAAGAAAACTCTAAAATCAAGGACTTGTTCTCATCCTTGCTGCCAAGCCAACAGAAAACTATCTACGAAGATGAGTATAGGAATATAATCATGAACACAGACATTACCCCACCGGCACCTTTGCCTACCTCTCCGCTCAGCAAAGTGATTGCGGAGGGTATTGAAACAAAGTTTAGAATCTTAGCTGATGACCCAGAGTACTTGAGACCTATTTATGACCCATCTTGGAGAGGCTTCTACTTTCGATGCTGGTTGTATCTCCCTTATAAGAATGTTGAAGCACGCCACAAAATCTTTGCTTATTCACTGGGCGGAAGCGAAAATTTTGACATTTTCGGTAGTTTGGGCAATAGTCCCAGATCCATTCCAAGTACTCCCATTGATAATCACCGTAATATCAACTTCCGCGTTTATGGCTTTGAAGTTAATAATGTTAAGGTATTTCAGAATCAAGTCGCATTAATAGGTGAGCCTAAACTAACTGGTGCCCAAGTCGTTTCAATTGTACAAAATGACCTGTTGCCTGAAGGAGTGGATACAAAAGACTTCTTATTTCAATTGTCTACACCAGAAGGCTACGAGGTAGATTTCCTTAATCGTAACATTATCCGCTATGAGTACCTCATGAAGCAAATTGAGGAACATACCGTACACCCATCTTTTGCTCAGGAAACAGAAAAAGACTCTTTAGAAAAATTACTCAACGAAAACGCTGCTCTCAAGAAGGAACTAACCTTCTTTATTCCCCTTGAGGATCAATTGATTAACCAACAGATTTGTGACGATTCATCAGACTATATAGCTGAACCCTCCACTATTGCAAATACAATCCAACAGGGAAAGAAAATCCCCTTTGTTTCCAACTATAAAAATCCGCAGTATAGACGCCCCTTATATAGCCCGTCTTGGAAATCGAATTATAGAAGAAAGTGGGCTTATATTCCTAAACAAATTGAGTCAAATATGCACCGACTGCATATCATCCCGCAGAGCAAAGTGGCCCAAAATGATTTTTATGGGTCTTTGGCTTTTTACGAAGAATATCTGCCCATACAATCCGGGTACTACGGGATAATAGTCTATAACTTCAATGTTTCACAAGTCGTTCTTTCAAAAAATCAGTTACTACTTTTAGGTACGCCTTCAAGGACAGGAGCTGAAATGATATCAATTAACACACTTAAAATAAAGGGTTATGAAAGTTATTTAGCAAGGCTCATAACTCCTGATTATTATCAAATAGATTGCATAAATCTAATACCTTAACGAGATGCTATTTATCCATTCATCCGTAGATAAAACCTTACTGAACCTCATAGCTTGTGTAACAAGAATCGCTCTATGTAATTCCTCAGCAGTAACAGCTCCAGCATAGTTTGATATTGGAAGTGTTCCTGTTGCATCAGAAAGGAATTCAACTGAAAAGCCAAGATGCAGAGCCTGTCGCGCTGTGGTATCACAACACATTTGTGTCATATAACCACAAATAGTAACTGTATTAATCTCCTGTCCTCTTAACCATGATTCCAAATCTGTTCCAGTAAAGCTTCCAGGCAATGTTTTCTCAACTAAAAGATTATAGGGTCGAGTAATAATTTCAGGATGAAGCTTCCATTCTTCACTTCCTTTACGGAAGGTTTTTGCATTTTCCTGCGGTGCGGTATGC
>JAEYPI010000111.1 GCA_023410885.1 Bacillota bacterium | reverse complement strand
CTGTGATGTTCTCCATTGAACAATCGGCGTGGCGGACAACAATATCACTGATCAGGGCAACTTCCTTTGCAGAGAGGCTTGAGGCCTTGATGATAACGTCCACATTACCCGTATCACTCACGTAAGCCAAAGCATCCTCAAATCCCCTTTGCTTAATCAAGGTCTCAATGGTGGACTCCGCTTCGCTTCTTTTAATAACTTCTACAAGCCGCTCCTGAGCCTGAGTTGAGGACAGGGTTGAGGAAGTTGAAACACTCCCGTCCGTAGCTTGGGCTATTGCCTTTAATTCGTCCTTTTGTTTACTTCTCGCCTTATCTCTTTCCAGGCGTTCTTCAGTGAAAAAGCCTGAGGGTTTTTGAGCCTGGGCTAAAGCCTCGTTCGTGACGTCAGTGTTGACGTCATTGACATAGACAGCAGATCCGATCCCTTCAAGGTCTGCGCCTTCGTCGAGGGCAAGGCCATCAAGGCCACTAACATTAGCTGATTCTCCAAATCCTCCATAGCTATACTGTAGTATGCCTACCGAGATAATCACCAGCACTAACCCCAGTACGATGATTTGTTTTCTTTTCATACCTTTCCCTCCAAGCATTAGATATTTAACAAGGTTTAAGAGCCTTAAACCTATAATTTCATAAAAAACTTTTCAAAAACAACCTATACCTATAAAATTATATTGAATATACTCCCCTATTTATGCTTCAATATCTGAACCCGATGCTCAGGTATTCCCAGAAGGGTGCAAACCGCATTATTTAATTGTTCTTTAATGAGTATATCGTTGGCCCCTTCTGCCACTACCACCACCCCTTTTATTTGGGGTATCATGACCTTTAAAATAACCGGTGTTTCATCACCTGAAAGAGCCAGTTCCCGGGTTTCACTGATTTCAGAGGATTTACCATCCGTTCTCTCATCATTACGTGTATCCTGCTCATTATTATAAGCAGGTATCTGCTCGCTACTGGTATCGGCATAGACCATGACACGGACCAGCCCCGCACCTTCGACCTGGGAGAGAAGATCTGCAAGCCTGTTTTCGATATCAGCCACGATTTCTTGTCCATCTATGGGATTGTCTTGACCCGAATTTCCCGCTTCATTGGAGCTTGAAAGTCCACTTGCATCCTTCATGGTATTCTTGCTATTCCCCGATTGGGTGAAAAAGCTGCCCGCCAGAATAATGATCACGCCGAGGATAACAATGACAATGAGGTTTTCAAATGTGGTGAGCTTTTTTTTGCCTTCATCCTCTTTTTTCTTCACAAAGAAGCCGGTAATGTTTTTAAACATGACTTACCCTCCTATACATAGTATTAGTTCAATCAGAGTATGGGCATGGGACAGCATCTGCGAAGCAAGTGTGAAAGCATGCAAGGAAAGCGAGCTTCCCAAACTGTACGTATTAGTCGCAACAAACTCATTTAAACTCACTAACATCTATAAGAATCTTTTCCTTATCCATGGAAAAAACCTGCGCCAATTCGCTTTTTATCCGCTCTATCGCTTCATTGTTCAATGTTTTCAGGCGGTTCTCACCCGTGGGCTTCAAAATCAAATACAAGGCTCTTATCATGCCGTATTTCTCATCCTTGGGGTCCTCATAAAGAACTGCATCAACATCGGTAACCATAAACTCCCCCTCCCCCCTGAAACGGCTCTTTATGTCCGATATAAGGGATTTTCTATAAAGCTCCAGCATCTGAGCCGAATCCTCCTTCTGGAGCCTGTCAATTCGATTTTTAAGCTCACCCTCGGACAGTTTCATGTAATCGTTCCAAGCCACATTCTCCAGTTTAAAATCCCCTTTTAATAAATTGATAACCGGCATGGCAATGACAATCGTAACCGCAAGACCGCAAACTAAACTCACATACTTATTAAGGCTTCCCTGGGGAGCAAATTTTTCAACGATTGTGCATAGTATGGTCACTGTTACTAGTGTAATAATCCACGCCCTTAGTACATTCATATATTCAAGCTCTCCTATGTCATAAAGCTGCTTGAGCTCATGAGGGTGCCTGTGAGCAAAACCAATACAAATAATGCAGCGCCCATAATACCCAAAATTACAGAGAGGCAGCTTGAAGCATCCCCCAGAGCATCACAGATGCATTCGTCACAAATGGGTGACCCAAAAGTGGCCGCCAATCGAAAAGAAACCATTATGATAAAAACCTTGATAAAGGGTATGATGAAAATAAGTCCCAATCCGACTATTGTCAAAATTCCAGCCGCATTGCGGGCTGCAGTTGTACAAAGAAGAATGGTTTCCGCGGCTTCGGACATATATTTGCCTGCAACCGGAACAAAGGTGCCAAGGGCAAACTTTGTTGTTTTTATTGCCACTGCATCCACTGAGGTGCTTGCAATTTTTTGAATAGACACCATAAGGGAAAACGCCAGAGTGATGGCTCCCGTTATCCAAATGGTACAGCTCTTGAGCAATTTGGCCAGGGTCTTGAGCTTAAATCGCTCGGAGACACTGTCAATGAGAAAAATGAGCCCCGCCATAATCGCTAAAGGTAGTAGAACGGTTTTAAAAATATGGCAGGCTGCATTCACACCCAAGAGCATGAGCGGTTGTAGGGCAGTAACCGAAACAATTCGCCCGGAGGAAGCCATCAAAGCGAACAGCGCCGGCATGGCAAGTGTGGCAATATGCTGCATGGATTCAATAGCAACCATGACAACATTGACTATACTCCCAAAGCTCACCGATGCGATGACCACCAATACGCCATTCACAGCCAGTTTAGCCGCCTCATTGGGAATTCCGCTCTCAAGTGGCTGCAGCGAACGGATAATGGCACCCAGTAGCATGATGGCGAAAAGCTCTATTATAAGTGCCAGATTCGCCTGCATTTCTTTACCAAGGGCCGCCAGTAATACTTTGGGGAGGCCTTTTAGATTCTCCAGGGGCATGCCCTTAAGCGCATTATTTAAAAGGTTTTCCGAGCTAAAGGAATAGCCTTCGGATATTTCCGCCTTTTTCAGCGCTTTATCTACCGTTTCTTTTATAGACCTCATTTCACTGTTGTTAAGCTTTTCACTCAGCACATTCTGATCTAATGCTGGTGCTTCATCAAGCTCGTTTTTTGCATTTACCTCTAAAACAGATGAAAAAAGCATCAGAAAAAGCAACAAAACGCCAACCAGCCATTTTTTTATGTAAGGAGATTTCCTGACTTTTCTCATGCTTTCTTTCCTTTCGTGTTTTATCAGGCGTTAATAAGTTCTTCTGGCACGCTAAAGGATGGCAGAAATGATTTTGATCAGGGAGGTTGCAATAGGCACGGCCACCACAAGCATCATAATCTTGCCCACTGTTTCAATTTTTGCCGCTATGGCATTTTGTCCGACATCCCGGCAGGCATCTACTGAGAATTGGGTGATATAGGCCATACCCGTTACCTTAAGCACAGGAACCAAGAGCTTCCCATCGATCCCGGCTCGGTCTATACTCTCTTCCAGAACCCCAATGATAGCACCGGCCTTGCCAAAAGCAATGATTAAGGCCATGACACCAAAGGCCAAACCCAAAAGAAGACCCAATTCCGGCTTCTTATCTGAAACCACCACGGCGAAGATGGCCGCCACTATTCCTATCGCGGCGATACGTATCAACTCTGTTTCCATACATTCATCTGTACCTCATTATCATAAATGCTGACGACCATTATGCGTTTTTTCTCCGGCAGCTTCAAAAACCAAACAAGGCCTTTACGGTGTCAAAAAGGTTGACAATCTCTTTGACCACCATCATCAACACAACTACAACCCCGGCCAAAGTCGTCATCATAGCCATTTCTTCCCGTCCCGATTTGTTAAGCACGACATTAAGAATGGAGACCAGGATACCAATTGCCGCAATTTTGAAAATTAAATCTACATCCATGTTTTTATCTCCTTAAATCAGAAGAATGACCACTGCCGCACCCCATAAAGCGCCCAGGTTTCTGTAGAGCCTGCCCTTGGTTTCCATGGTCTCTCTGGCCTTCTTTTCCAGAACAGCAAGCTTTTCCTTTTCTACATCCAGTACCGACTCCTGGTTCTGTCGATCCGATTTACCAAGCATCTCTCCAAAATCAGAAAGATATTCCCAATCGGCTTCATCCAGAGGCAATTGGCCCTTACTCTTCATTGTGGCTTCTTTCCATGCAGTCCCGGCATCCCTGTGCTGATCCTTCATGATACTGCTACATTGTAAAAATACGCCCGACCATACCCCTCCTATGCTTTCTTTTCCGATATTTTCAAAAGCGGCAAAAAGCGGAACCCCTAAACCACATACTTGACTTTTAAGATTAAGGAGAATATCCATGAGCTTTAAGAGTGCACGCTGCCTCTCGGCCAGCCTGCCCGATAGCTTCATTCCCAGAGCTGTGCATCCTGTAAAAACCATCAGACCTCCCAGTACCTTGACCCCTAACATCCAATTCATTGCCATGTGCATCCATCACCTTTGTCCATCTTTTTCCATTGCATATCCCGAGTAAAATAATCCGTTCAAACCCGTCTTCAGTAGCCAAATGTCCAATACCAAGCCTACCTCTAAAATCCTCCAATCCAAAAGCGTGTGCCGTTGCAATAAGCCGTACCCCTCCGTTCCATGCCATTTTAACAGCCTCGGCATCCCGTGAAGCACCCAGCTCGTCCACAATGATGACATGGGGCGCCATCCCTCTTAACATCAGCTCAATACCTTCACTTTTGCGACAGCCATCCAGAATATCGGTCCTGGGTCCCAAGTCATTCTGGGGGATACCACGGTAGCTTGCAGCCAGCTCTGATCGCTCATCAATGACTGCGGTGCGTAAGCCTGTGAAGCTCTCATTACCAAGCCCCTGGCTGATAAGCCGGCACAAGTCCCGCAAGAGGGTGGTTTTGCCGCAGCGTGGCGGTGAGAGAATGAGCGTATTATAGATGTCCTGGCGACCTCGTATGATATTATGGAAAACCTCCCTTGCACACCCCTTTATCTGGTGTGACAAACGAATACTAACCGAGGAAATATCACGCATTCCTTTTATGCGATCACCTTCATAGACCACAGTCCCGCAGATGCCCGCCCTATGTCCGCCCTTTAGTGTAATGAAGCCTCGGTTAATGTCTTCTTGATAGGCATAGAGCGAGTGTTCACATAAAAGATAAAACAGGTCCTTGACCTCTTGTGCCGTTACGATCAGTGCAAATTGGAGGTTGTCAGATAGAAAACCATCGCTTCCAATGAAGCGGTCAAAACCTGAGAAGACCCCCATCAGGGGAAGGCCTCCACGAATTCTTATCTCCTCCAGCTCATTTAAAAGCTCAGTTTTTATCCCTTTAACGGCTGCTCTTATTCTCTGGGGGAGGTAGGACGATATTAACTCATCGAAGCGCTCGCTTTCAACCCGGTCAGGGCCCATTAAAAAGACCTCCATGAAAAAATTTATACGGACATGCTTAAATGTATGCCTTTGCCTGTCCCAATATGAATAAAAAAAATCACCTCGCTGTTGCGTCGGTGACTGATAGTCCATTTCCCTTTTAAAAAATTCGGGGTATATCTGATGTCATTTCCGTGAAATGTTGAGAAAAGGGGTGTGTTCAAGGAACACACCCCTCTATTTTTTTATATGCTTCTATTAATAGGAAAATGAATCATAGACTCTGTCGTTTTTGGTGATGTTATAGCGAGCCTCAAGGCCCCATGTATCAATGGCGTTATTATAAAATGCTTCTTTGTCCTCATTTTCAATGGTAAGCTTCACTGTGGCCTTTACGTCCTCAAGCGTTGTGCGATCTTCAATTTTGACCACGTAAAGGTAATAGGTAGTATCGACAATATCAACAGCTCCGGGTTTATTGTCAAAAACAAAGTTCCTAAGATTTTCCGTCAAGCTTTCACTATAAGTTAATGTAGCCTTGCCCAAGGGTTCAGTGCTAGTTTCATCGGCTGTCTCCTCGGTGTACTCGGTAATAACCTTATCCAGATCCTCGCCCTTTTTGATCTTGTCCAATGCTTCTTCGGCCTTTTTCTTCTTGGCATCCAGCTCTTCCTGGGACAATTCAATACCGCTTTCATCCGTCTTACTCATGGCAATATAGCGGATATCCACCTGATCAAAAGCTTTTACGTCTTTTTCGTAATACGCTTTGATTTCCTCATCACTAATCTCTTTGGCAGTATAATGCTCAGTTAGATAAAATGACTTATACTCATCAATAATCGTCAGGTTGATCATCATATTTCTGAAATCATTAACGCTCATCTTATAAAGCTGTTTTATCTGGTCCGAAAATTGTCTGTCCGTCAAAGACCCCTGAAAGGAGGTCATGAAGGAATCAACTTCGCTTTTAACGCTTTCGGCCTTAATGGCTTTTTCTTTTGCCTTAATCAACTGGATCATATAATCCTTTGAGGCTTCCAAAGCATCGCGCTTGGCATTTTCCCATGGATTTTGCCCATCAACTGTTTTAGTCCAGTATTCCTTTTTTTCTTGTTCAGTCTTGCTGTAAAGCCCTTCTTTGTCTTCATAATCCGCCTGTTTCTGGCTTAAGAAAAACTGATATTCTGATTTGGAGATACGGTGCCCATCAACCGTTGCCACATAACTCCCGGAATCGATTAAATAGTAGGTAATGGCCGCAACCAATAATAGGGCAATGGTCACGATAATCTTAATCCTGTTGGACTCACTCTTGGTCCTGATCAGGTTCTTCTTGGGCGCATTAGGCTTAGCCTTAAGTTGTTTTTTCTCCATATGTTCCACCCTTTTTACTAGCATCAATCGAGGTGTGTGCCTATGGTACACACCACAAGTCTCGACCCGTTAGCAGTATCTTTGCTGTCATAAGTCCTTGCATACAGGCATGATATCAGTTGACGATTCATAAGTAAATCCGGTAGTAAACAGGTGTGAAGCTGTGGTATAGCCCACAAATGTCAACCAGTAACTGACAAAACATATCCTGTACTTTTCTATTATAATAAATCAGTCTCTCAACTTCAATTTCTGTAGGTCTTGTAATAGAATCTTAATATTGTTAAGGACTTCGCGTTGCTTCTCATTCTTGGTTCTGAGAGAAAGATAGGGTTGTTTACCAGCACTAAACATCAGTTTTCCACGCCACTTCCCCATCAATTCGCCAATTTTTTCAAGGGGCAGTCCACCATGCTCTGAAAAGTTAAGCAAAACCGTATCTTCCCGCTCTTTGACTGAGGCAAATCCTAGGAAAGCAGCCAGATTCTTAATATAGGCCATTTCAATGAGATTAACCGCCTCCTCCGGGATATCCCCATAGCGGTCTATCAACTCATCCTGAATGTCAAGGATTTCTTCCTCAGTTTCCACAGCCGCAATCATTCTATACATATCAATACGCTGATCTTCATCTTCAATATAGGTCGCATCAATATACGCACCGGTCTGGAATTCGACAGTCGTATCAACGGCTCTGTTGGTAATGGGCTCTCCCTTCATCTCGGTGATGGTCTCATCCAGAAGCTTTAAGTACATGTCATAACCCACCGACTCCATGTGCCCATGTTGCTCGGGTCCAAGAATATTGCCTGCCCCTCTGATTTGAAGATCCCGCATGGCAATCTTAAAGCCCGAACCGAATTCAGTAAATTCTTTAATGGCTTTAAGCCTTTTCTCGGCAATCT
>JAEYPI010000109.1 GCA_023410885.1 Bacillota bacterium | reverse complement strand
TGGCCAGTTATTCACCTGAATACCATTTTTATGGCTCTCCCCCTGACCCTGTTCAGGAGTTGAAAGCATCCCAAGTTGGGTATAAACAGGTATCATTAACATGGAAGGATACGGGCAGCAAGGCAGAGGGCTACCATATTTATCGCACCGTTAGTGGAAAGAGTACTTTGATTGGTTACATAGATGCTGATGTGAAGCAGTTTACCGATAAATCTCCTCTTTCAGGTGCCATTGCTAAGTACGAAGTAATGGCCTACAATGCCACGGGTGAATCGATGGCAAGAGCTCTATCTGTGACAGTGCCCAAGGCCTTTGCTTTTAATGATATTACGGCCTATAAATGGGCCCATGATGCTATTTCTACCCTGGGGGGGCTTGGAGCGCTGGAGTATAATAACGGTAATTTTGAGCCTGAGAAGGCTCTCACCCGAGGCCAAATGGCCCGCATGATTTTAAGGGCCCTTGATATTGCTCATGAGCCTCAGAAACTATCTCCTGTTACCGATCTTCATCCCAACCACACCTATTATCAGGATCTGAGGACGGCCATAGAACTCGGCCTCATCCATCCTGACGTCCAAGGAAAGATTTATCCCGATCAAGCCGTGACAAGACGGGAGCTGATTCTTTTCCTTAATAATAGCCTCAATAAGTTAGGACGCGCCTTGAGCAGTCATGATGAAAATGAGCTAAGACGTTTTGTGGATTACGATACTGTTTCCATTAATGAAAGAACCATTATTTCGTCCTTTGCAGGGGACGGTCTTATCTCTGGAAAGAGTGGCGAACGTTTAGCCCTTGCAGACAGAGCTTCAAGGGTAGAGGGTGTGGTCATAATCTACCGCACCATGAGAAGGTACCCGCGATAAGTCAATAAGTCAAGTAAGTCAAGGGGACGGTTCTCTGACTCCAAAAGAAGTCAGAGAACCGTCCCCTTGACTTACTTATTTTTCATATCAAAATTATGGCCAGAAAAACACTGAGAATAAGTGATGCAAAGAGTGATATAATGATAGAAGCTCTAATTTTGTCATTTTTTCGCTTGAGGCGCTTGGAATTGAGGTATAAAGAAAATAGGCTTAAAAAAAGCTGAACCAGGGAAATAATCAGAGCCGACTGTAAAAGCCGAAAATCCCAATACTCCCTGACAGTGGACTTGAACAAACGATCAAGAAAACTTTCAAATTGGGGCTTGGCGCTGATGATAAGACCAATATTCAAGAGCAATATAACCCATAATAGGATACTGGACAGGTCTATCAGCTTAATAACAATATCCGGGCCTTTTCTGGTATTAGCATGAATTCGTCCTTCGTCAGCCAACTTAATCCTCTCCAATTTACATCATCGTTTACACCCTAAGACTACCATATTTTTGCATATAATGAAAGCGCGTTGAAAAAATAAGGAAAATACAATAGTATAATCGTGAAACAAGCTTGGAGGTAATCATATGGGCATCGGTACGCCATCTGGAGAGATAGAAGCGATTATAAACGGCCATTCTAAAAATCCCCATGCCCTGTTAGGCATGCATCTTGTTGAAAATGAAATGGTGGTCCGAGCCTTTAATCCCCATTCCAAGAGCATCGTTGTCCGGGATCTACATAGCCTTGACACCTTTGGGTTGGAGCGCATCGATGAGCGCGGATTTTTTGAGGGCTATATAAAAGATCGTCGGCAGCCCTTTACTTACGAGCTCATCCATACAACCCATGAGAACCACACCTATTCCGTCATTGACCCCTATGCTTTTTGGCCTACGGTATCGGACTATGACCTCTACCTTTTTAATCAGGGCAACCACCATCGTATTTATGAAAAGCTGGGATGCCATCTTTGTGAAGTTAGTGGTGTATTCGGTGCCACTTTTGCTGTTTGGGCGCCATCGGCTAAAGGTGTAAGTGTGGTAGGTTCCTTTAATCAGTGGGATGGCCGCATTCACCCCATGCGGATGATTGGAAGCTCAGGGGTCTGGGAGCTTTTTATTCCAGGGCTCGCCAAGGGCGATCTTTATAAATATGAGATCAAGACGCCTTCGGGAGAACTCTACCTTAAAGCCGATCCCTATGCCTTATATGCTGAAAAGTCACCCCTCACTGCATCGGTGGTTTATGACACCAATAACTACAACTGGCGTGACAGCTCCTGGATGCAAGCCCGATCCCGTGAAAGTACAATTAATAAGCCGATGAATATTTATGAGGTGCACCTGGGTTCCTGGATGCAGGAGCCGGACGATGATCCAAGCTCCGAGACCGGCTTTAAGCCTTATTCCTATAGAAGGCTGGCCGACACCCTGGTTCCCTACGCTAAGAGCATGGGATATACTCATATTGAGCTTCTGCCCATCATGGAATATCCCTATGACGGCTCCTGGGGTTATCAGGTAACGGGTTATTATGCCTCCACCAGCCGATATGGTGCACCGGAGGACTTTAAGTTTTTTGTGGACGTCTGTCACGAAAACGGTATTGGCATTATACTGGACTGGGTCCCCGCTCACTTTCCTAAGGATGGCCATGGGCTGGCCCGATTTGACGGTACTGCTCTTTACGAGTATGAGGACAAGCGCATAGGCGAGCATTTGGAATGGGGCACCCATGTTTTCAACTACGGGCGTAATGAGGTTAAAAACTTCTTAATCTCCAACGCCGTCTACTGGTTTGATCAGTTCCATATTGACGGGCTCCGCGTTGATGCCGTAGCTTCCATGCTCTATTTGGACTATTGCCGCAAGCCCGGCGAATGGATTCCCAACCCCTATGGTGGCCGTGAGAATCTGGATGCAGTCGGTTTTATCAAGCACCTTAATTATGTGGTTTTTAAATACTACCCCAATGTCATGATGATTGCGGAGGAGTCCACCTCCTGGCCCCGGGTAACAAAGCCCGTCCATGAAGGAGGTCTCGGCTTTACCCATAAATGGAACATGGGCTGGATGAACGACTTTTTACGCTATATGAGCATGGATTCCCTCTATCGCAAGCACCACCAGAATCTCATTACCTTCTCCTTCATGTATGCCTGGAGTGAGAATTTTGTATTGGTACTCTCCCATGATGAGGTGGTACACGGAAAATGCTCCCTTATCAACAAGATGCCCGGTGACTACTGGCAGAAGTTTGCCGGCCTTCGAAGCGCCTATGGCTACTTTTTCGGGCACCCCGGCAAGAAGCTCCTCTTTATGGGAGGTGAGTTTGGCCAGTTTATTGAATGGAAATACAAGGAGAGCCTTGATTGGCACCTTTTGAATTATCCCATGCATGAAAAGCTCAGCCGTTGTGTATCTGACTTAAACCATCTCTATCAGACTGAAAAAGCGCTTTACGAAGTCGATTTCCAGTATGAGGGCTTTGAATGGATAGACTGCAACGATACGGAGCACAGTATCGTCTCTTTCATTCGAAAAGGCTTGAATTGGCGTGATATGCTGATTTTCGTCTGCAACTTCACGCCCCAGGCCCATGAAAACTATCGGATCGGGGCGCCTTTAGATACGACTTATACTGAAATATTCAACACCGACCATGAGCAATATGGGGGCAGCAATGTCCTAAACACAACCCCCATAACTGCTGAAAAACAGCCTTACCATAATAAGCCCTACTCTATTTCCCTGCGTATTCCGCCTCTTGCCACCATCATTTTACGGCCTGAAATATAAGTCAAGGGGACGGTTCTCTGACTCCTTTTTTCTCGGAGGAGTCAGAGAACCGTCCCCTTGACTCATTGACTCTGTTTAGTACTAATTTTATGAAACCTTGCATATACTAGTTCGTATTTCTGAGCGGAGTGCTAAAGAAGTATTAGAAGAACGAAAAGGTGAGGTTTATGAAATTAAATTATGTATCAGTATTACGGGAGTACCGGTCGAACAATCGAGAAGGGGGCTATTATGTCCGTGGAGAGCTGGAAAGCCAGCCTACCAATGTGTGGTTTAAAGAATTTCAATGGATTTGGATGCATACACCAGCCACTCTGAAACTAAGCTCAAGCCCTCAACTGAATCGAAATGATATCCTTATTCCGCTTGCTGATGAAAAAAATATCAGCGCGGCGGTTGAAGCTCTAAAAAATATTGTTAGCCTTGTAAAGGAGCCCATTATAGATATGACGGACTCTCCCTATACGCAAGTGCTCAATTAAAGCCATAGTCAATTGGATTAAAAAAGAGCTCAGGCTCTTTTTTATTGCATTCCATGGTGTTATACTTTTAAAAGATTATTCTTAAAAAGGGATGATCAGTACGGGGGCTTTATGAGCCCCCTAGTTTTTTGAAGCATTGAAAGGGACTGAAAAAATGAAGATAAAAGGCTCTTTGGGGATTCCTGCTGTTTTATTCGCTGTTTTCGTCTGGGGAATATCCTTTGTTTCCACCAAGATTGTTCTCAATGATCTCCCACCTGTGACCATAGCCTTTTTCAGGCAGTTCGTGGCGCTGGTACCCCTGCTCATTCTCATGGCTATCAAGAAGGAGAATTTTCGAATTGGTAAAAACGAGTTTTTGACCTTTATACTTTCATCCCTATCTGGTATTGTTCTTTATTTTGTTTTTGAGAATCAGGGTCTGACTTTGACCTCGGCCTCTAACGCTTCTATGCTTGTGGCAGCCATTCCCGTATTTGCACTTGTAGCTGAGAGCGTCACTAACCGGTCACGACTGGAGCTACCTTCACTTTTTTGCATCGTCGCCTCCATACTGGGCGTCTATTTTGTCATCTTTGAGGATGGAATACCTGATTTCAGTTCTGACTCTTTTTTAGGAAACCTTCTGGTTTTGGGGGCCATGGTCTCCTGGATCCTTTATACCTTCTTAAGCAAAAACTTGGGTATGAAATATTCCAGCCTTAAGATGACCACCCTTCAAACCTTATTGAGTAACCCGCTCTTTTTCCCTTTTATTATTAAAGAAATAGGTTCATGGCGGATGCCTTCACCAACCGGCCTCCTCAATCTCGTTTTTCTGGGCGTGTTTTGTTCAGCCCTGGCCTATGTCTTTTATCTCTATGGACTTCAGACCCTTGGACCTGTACTGCCATCAGCCCTTTTAAATCTGATACCCATTGTGACCATCATAACAGGCTCTGTCCTTTTGTCTGAGAATTTCTCCCTTTACCAGATCATTGGGGCAATCCTGATTATAGGGAGCCTTACCTTCCTAAGCATCATGAAGATAAGAAAAAAGCCCGGCGTCCCATCGGATGAGGTCTTGAGCGCCATAGACTCTTCGACAAACTGAAGGTACCCGGGTGACAGCATGTACCAAATGGAGTACTTGGCCATATATTGTAATGAGCAAGCATGAAAGGAGGTAGCATTTATGTTTCCACCATTTGAAAGAGATAGGGATAGAGACCGTGACCGAGATCGGGATCGAGACCGCGATCGAGACAGAGACCGAGACAGAGATAGAGACCGGGACAGAGACAGGGATAGAGATCGGGACAGAGACAGGGATA
>JAEYPI010000049.1 GCA_023410885.1 Bacillota bacterium | reverse complement strand
TCAGTTGCATCGCATGTTACATAGCCTGTTTCACCATTACAAAGGGACAACCACATTTCTCCCACTATAGGAATTCTACGTACCCTTCTGTTCCATTCACCCGGATTCTCTGTCCGTCTTTGATCAGATTGGTAGCATTCTCCACTCCGATAACTGCTGGTAAGCCATATTCGCGTGCAATAACCGCTCCATGGGTCATCAGTCCACCAACTTCGGTGACTAGGCCTTTTATGGAGACAAACAACGGTGTCCAGCTAGGATCGGTAAAGGAGGTGACTAATATATCTCCGTCTTCCAGATCAGCATCTTCCATGTTTAAGATGACACGTGCTCGCCCCTCTATAACTCCGGTAGAAACAGGTAGACCAACAAGGGCTTCGGCTGGGAGATTTTCTCGTTTATACTTACCTGTAATAATTTCGCCATCAGACGTGATAACACGTGGGGGAGTTAGTTTTTCATATAATTTGTACTCGTCTTTTCGTTTGCTGATGATCTGCCTGGTCACAAGCTCTGCTTGCTGCCCGCCTATGCATGCTAGGCAATCCCGCTTACTTGCGCGTACGACTTCACGAAGCTCTTCAAAAGTGAGGTAGTAAATATCTTCTTTTTCATGAATAACATTGGCTTGTACGAGTTGTTCGGCTTCTTTCAGTAACGCCTTCTTATAAACGAAGTAGCGATTAACCATGCCGTATTTTGGATATTCACGATAACCGATGAAATTCCGGATGAAGTCGATCACTCGTTTTGTTTCTTTGACTTTTTGCTCACCATCCGGCAATTGCTTCAATCGATTTAATAACTCTTGTTCTTTTCTTAAAGCTTCCTGTCGCCCTTGCTCAAATTTTTGATTACTGGCATTAGGCTCAAAGTTTTTGATATTACTGAGAATCATGGGGACAAGTGTAGCAGGTTTTTCGCTCCAACGGGTTTTAGTAATATCGATTTCCCCGACACATCGCATTCCGTATTTGTTAAGATAAGCATAGATAGCATCTTGGGTCTCCTGTCCCCCATCAAGCTTAACCAGTTCATCTAAAAAGTCATCAGCTTTTACATTCAATAATAACCCATCTCGGGTTATCAGATTTGCCGCTAGATTTCTTTCCTGTACCTGCTGTAAAAAATCAATAACTTCCGGATAAGGACGAATGACATCTGCGACATCCATTAGCGCCAGACCCATTTCAGAAGTAATATTATTTGGTACAGATTGCGAAAGCGTGTCTGCTACGTTCTTTTCACCTAGCCACTCATCCATTTTTTCATTGATCCACGCTGAAGCATTTATAGCAGTCCTATATACTGAGGAGCTTTGTGGGTCAAATAAAATCTTCTTTAATTGCTCGATATCTTCCAGAATAAAATCAAATAAATCTGTTCCAGATTTGGTTTTTATGTTCTGTTTCAACTCATCTATCGATGTTTTACTACTCTTAATCAAATCAGAAACGATTGCTGGATCATTTTCGATTTGTGCCTGAAAACCTATAGACGCCACACCTTTATTGCTGGAACTTAGTTCTTTTTTATCATTTGGTAACGATTTTATAAAATCTCCTCGCTCTATTATGGTCATGAGTGCGTCTTTTATGAGCGGATCGTGTTGTCCCATGGCATTTAGTAAATTTTCTCTGTTGTCAGGCAAAGCCAGCATTTGTGTAACATCAACAAACAACCTTCCACCCGCTTTAAACCTGGGTCCAAAAGACGTTAACTGGAATATCGACATCCCCAATGGTTTCATGGGGTCAGTCATCATTTGTTGATGACCGACAGATACATAGACGTGATTTTCTTGATCACTGGCTTCAGGGATGGGGTACAAAGTAGTAATGGGTCGACTCTGGACAATATAAAATATATCATCAACTAAACACCATTCGATGTCCAGGGGGCAACCGAAATGTTCTTCGATCTTTCTACCCATGCCCTCAAGCTGTAAAATCTGTTCATCCGTCAGTGCTTGCCCATTCTGCCGCTCAGGCTCAATCTCCTGTTCTTTCGTACCACCCTCTTTTGAAGCATAAATCGCCAGCTTCTTGATGGATATCTTCTTATCAATAACCTTGCCATTATTCACTTTATAAATATCAGCATTCACCAAACCGGAGACCAAGGCTTCACCAAGTCCAAAACTGGCATCAATGGATATCACCTTCCTATTAGAAGTGACGGGATCGGCTGTAAACAAAATTCCTGAAGCCTGGGAAAAGACCATCTTCTGAACAACCACAGCCAGGTATACTTTACGGTGGTCGATGCCATTTTGAAGGCGGTAAATTATTGCCCTCTCAGTAAAGAGCGATGCCCAGCACTTACTGATATGCTTTAAAATTGCATCCTTTCCAATAATATTCAAATACGTATCCTGCTGGCCTGCAAAGGAGGCAGACGGTAAATCCTCTGCAGTTGCACTGGATCGTACTGCATAGGCATTCTTTTCACCAAGCTTGGAGATAAAGCGTGCAATCTCTTCACTAATGTCTTCAGGGATGGGTATCCTTTCGATGATCCTACGAATCTTACCGCTAAGCTCACCGATTTTATCACGGTCTTCTACCTTTAGAAACGATAATTGTTCAAGTAATTCGTTAATCGACGACGTTTCTCCGATGATTCTTTTATAGACTTCAGTGGTAATACAAAAGCCATCCGGTACGTGTATTCCTTCAATTCTGGAAAGCTCCACAAGGTTTGCGCCTTTACCCCCAACAACCGTGATTTTTGTTTTGTCAATGTCCAGAAAACCAAGCACTAAGGAACTCATAGGCTTACCTCCTTTGGTAAATAATCCTCCAACAAATCGCATCAATATGCTAATGCATTATAACAGTAGCAAACCGGAACAAATAGTCTGCATTTACAATTTTTTATATGTTATAATTAAATTAGAGAGAATCTATTGATGCTTCAGAGGAATTTTGATCCCTCTTTGATCATTTTGATGACATCCTTTCCATAATAATTCTTTCCAAAATAATCTTCTCCAACAAATCGCATTAACAAGCTAATGCATTATAGCAGTAGCAAACCGGAACTAGCTTAAACATCCAATGCCAAGCATACTACCTTTCATGCCAAGTGTTATTTAGCCAGTATATTTGTTGACTACTTTTTTCAATATTCTGATTCTGAAAAGAAAAATAGCGGAAAGCCGCAATGGTTTGAGCATATGTTGACTGAAATGCAAAGAATTGAAAATCTTCAATCCGGTTTTTCTAAGATGCTTGAATTATCCTTTTGTTCTAAAAACCATCTATGCCGGGTTTTTAAGAATACCTTAGGTGTAAAACCTACAGAATACATTAATGACAAACGTCTGGAATATGCTGTTTATCTATTAACCCACACTACAGACGATATTGTGGAAATATGTGAATACTGTGGCTTCAATAACCTAAGCCATTTTTACCATTTGTTTAAGCAAAAATACAATTGTTCCCCTGGTAAATTCAGAGTGGTTCAGGTGGTTCACAGGGGTGGTTAAAGAAAAAATAGCACAAGAGAACCGTCCCCTTGTGCTTCCTACGGTACGTGTATATAGACCTGTTCGGCCGTGAAAAAGCCGTCCTTTATTACCGTATCATCAATATTATCC
>JAEYPI010000032.1 GCA_023410885.1 Bacillota bacterium | reverse complement strand
GACCGTCGCTGTTTGGGACCCTACAGATGCCTTCGGACAGGAAAGAGGCAAACAGCTACTAAAACCCTCGGGCCTATTCTACACACCGGTTTCGGGTATATGGCAGACCGTGTGGCTGGAGCCGGTTTCTCAGCATTATATCAAATCCCATAGACTGACGCCGGATATCGATTCCGAGTCATTAGCCATAAGCCTTGATGTTGAGGGACTTGGCCAGGATATGACCTTTGAGGCAATCGCCTATGAGAAAGGTCAGATTATAGCCTCAGGCCAATGTGCCGCAGGAGAGGCTTTAAAGCTCCCCATCCCAAGTCCTAAGCTCTGGAGTCCGGATTCCCCTTTTCTTTATGATCTTAAGGTAACGTTGAGGGATGGACAGAAAGCGTTGGATGAAATCAAAAGTTATTTCGGAATGAGGAAATTCAGCATTGAAAAAGACAAAAAAGGGCTCAAAAGATTATGTTTGAATCATCAACCTTTATTCTTAAACGGAGTCTTGGATCAGGGCTATTGGCCTGAAGGACTCTATACTGCACCTACGGATGAAGCCCTTGCGTCTGATATCGAGACCTTAAAAAAGCTCGGCTACAATATGGTAAGAAAGCATATCAAGGTGGAGCCTGCCCGTTGGTATTACCATTGCGACAGGCTGGGGCTCATTGTATGGCAGGACATGATAAACGGAGGTGCGGGCTGGTCAATCTTTTACCAAGTCATTATACCCTACTTGGCAGGCCTCATGAAAATCAAGGATAACAAGTATAAGGCCCTTGGGCGAAAAGAAAAAGCCAATCGGGACAATTACAGGAAAGAGCTTAAAGAGATGATGGATGCCCTTTACAATGTTACCAGCATTGGCATGTGGGTGCCGTTCAATGAAGCCTGGGGGCAATTTGATGCCGCAGAAATTGCCCAGTGGGTGCACTCCTATGATCCCACCCGCTGGGTGGATCATGCCAGTGGCTGGTACGATCAGGAGATTGGCGAGATTCATAGTATTCATACATACTTTCGAAGACTTACTATGCCTAAAAGAACAAAGGGCCGTACTGTGGTCATATCCGAATACGGCGGCTACAGCCTGCCCCAGGAAGGGCATATGTGGCTAGAGGATAAGGGTTTTGGCTACAAGAGGTTTAAGAGTGCCGATGAATTGGAAGCCGCCTATACAGCTCTTATCAGGGAACAGGTGAAGCCTTTGATAGAAAAAGGCGTTTCTGCGGTGGTGTATACCCAGCTCACCGATGTGGAGACCGAGATAAACGGCCTTATGACCTATGACCGTGGTGTTATAAAAATGAATTCCGACAATCAATATAAGCTTAACCGGGAACTAAGCGATTATGAGCTGTAATTCCCGTGCTCTGATTTTTCGGGCCAAAGCCCTTTTAGTCAAGCCTTTTATATTGAGCCATAATTTCTAGAGCTTATAGAGATACCACTTTAAGCTCTGAATTTCATATTTCATCTCAAAGACCCGCTCAATGCCATTGAGGGTGCTTTGGACGGTAAAAACCAGCATACGGTTCCCGGCAAGCTTCTCTTCCTTACGCTCGATGATGCGATCAATCCGGATGGTAGTGGATTGATCGCCTTCTTTAAACCGAAATTTAAGAGGGGTGATAGCCCCCTCACTGGTACTTAAGCAGATCATATCAACGGTTTTCATAAGAACCTTCATAAGCTGTCACTCCTTTCAAAGCAGGCTGCGCATGCCGGGAAAATCCTCCACCACACCGCCTGTGAGGGGTGGAATGCCTGAATGGATAAAGCTGCCCCGTACCACCGATGTATTTCCAAAATGCAGACGAATGGCGTCAATACTGGAATCCAGGGCCTTTTTTCTTGTGAGCCGGGCTTCATCAAACAGGGAGGTCTGACAAAACTGGTCATTGCACAGGGCCGAAAAAGCAACCCCAAAATGCCGTAAGGCTCCGCCATCCCAAAGCTCCCGGAAAAGTGCCTTCACTGTCCTAAAAAGGGTCTCAGTATTATCGGTGGGGGTAAAGAGCCTCCTTTGATGAGAGAAAAAGCTCAAATCGGTTTTTCTTATAGAAACAGACACCACCCGGGCCAGAAGTCGTGCATGTCTTAAACGGCTTGAAGCTGTCTCCACCAGAGAAAGCAGATAGAGAAAGGCCTCTTTCTCGCTCTCTACGTCAAAGGGTGTTGTAGTGGAGTTACCAATGCCCTTGGCCTCCTGGCCATAAGGGTTGACGGGGGAATCGTCAAGGCCGTGAGCATATTGCCAAAGCACCTTCCCAAAGCTTTTAAAATGGGCGGTAAGAAATTGGGGGTCTGCATGGGCCAATTGTCCAATGGAGAAGATGTTGAGCCTGTAAAGCTTGGGCGCCGTGCTCCGCCCTACCATGAAGAGCTCCTTAACCGACAAGGGCCACATTTTTTTAGGAATCTCGCAGGGAAAAAGCGTGTGTACCTTATCAGGCTTTTCCAGCTCCGAGGCCATTTTAGCCAGAAGCTTGTTGTTGGACACGCCAATATTGACCGTGAAGCCCAGAAGTTTTTTTACGCGTTTTGAGATACCTTGGGCAAATTTAAGCGGATCTTCCCCCCCCAAGGAATCGGAGATGTCCAGAAAGCATTCGTCGATGGAATACCTTTCAAGAACCGGCGAATATTCGCTTAATAAATCCATGAGCGCGTTGGAACACTGAATGTACAGCGAATAATCGGGGGGTAAAATCACAAGGTTGGGGCATTTGCTTCTAGCCTGCCACAAAACCTCGCCGGTATGAATACCCAATTTTTTGGCAGGAATAGATTTGGCTAGAACAATGCCGTGACGGCTTTCTTCATCGCCTCCCACCACGCTGGGTATTTCCCGAAGGTCTGTCGTGGCACCGTGCTGAAGGCGATAGACAGCCTCCCAGCTCAAATAAGCGGAATTCACGTCAATGTGCAGAATAGTGCGGTTTCCGCTTTTACCAGTGTCCATAAAAACCCTCCAGCTTAACACTAAAACAAGGCCATGACTGCCCCTGACGAACCTGACGAAGCAGTATAATCTTATTATATCGCCCTGCCCAATAGCCCGACCCGACGATTCAATAAGATTATCCTGCCCCTGACGAAGCAGGATAATCTTATTATAAAAGAACATATGTTCGATGTAAAGAGGTAAAAATTGCTCTGACAGGTCAATAGTGTATAGAATACAAGCATTTACTCGCTTTTTATTGGACACAAGCCGGGGGAAATATGCTAAGTGTTGCCGTTAAACAGAGGTGCGATAAACACCGGATTTAGCTTTAGTCCGCAACGGAAAGCTGTCATGACTGATGATTCTCAACATCATGTACCATTTGCAAATATTCCAGCGAGGTATAGCCTTTGTTTGAATATAAGCGCTTTGCAGAATGATTGGTTTTAGTCATTTCAAGCCTGAAGCGTTTTGCTTTATCTGAAAATTCTGTTTGAATGAAGTCTAAAAATTGACCGCCGAGCCCCAAGCCTCTAAAGCTTTCCCGAATATATAATTCTTCAATCCAAACCACCAGGCCACCTGCCTCATTGGAAAAGGTCAGACTGATAAGCCCATATCCGGCCGTTTCACCCCGGGCCTCAATCATGTAGGCTTTAACGTAGGGGGAACCGGAAATGATCTCGCTGTAGGTCTTGAGAACGTTTTCGGCAGGAATATCGTGGAGTACGGCGTCGGAAGTATAAAAATCCTTGACCATTGCCACAAACATGTCTTTATCTTCTTTTCGTAATGCTCTAATCATCTGTTCTCTCCTCATTTTGATTTCCCCCGGCCGGGGGATTGTACCAATTTGGGTGATCATGCCGAGGTACAAAACCTCACCTCAGTACTTTTTTCTTGTCCCCCGCCAATATTATAGCAATATCTATTGCAAAGCAAAAAGCCATAAACATCTTTTATCCGGGTATCCTATAGGGAACAACAAAACCTCAAAAAGGCTTAAACCGCTAAACTCGGCCTACTCTATAAGGTTGACAAATAGAATTTGCCCTTATGCACACTTTTGTAATTTGAGAAATGCGTTAATAAATGATAATCTTAATAACGATACCATGAACTTTAAGGAGGAAATTTTATGGCAGAGATACTTTCAAGGCTTGCCAGAGAACTTTCAATAAAACAATCGCAGGTGGACAGTACTGTTCAGCTCATTGATGAGGGTAATACTATTCCTTTTATCGCGCGTTATCGCAAGGAAGTGACTGGGGGCCTGGATGATCAGGTTCTTAGAGAACTCTATGATCGACTGGTTTATTTAAGAAATTTGGAGGGCCGCCGGGAAGAGGTGCGCCGACTCATAGAGTCTCAGGGAATGTTGACGGAAGAGCTTTCGAAAGGTCTAGATAAAGCGGATACCCTACAGGAAATTGAAGATATTTACCGCCCCTTTAAACCCAAGCGCCGTACCCGGGCTTCTATTGCCCGTGAAAAGGGGCTTGAACCGCTGGCTGTTACAATTTACGCCCAGAAGCTTATGAAGGGCGATGTTTTGGCATTGGCCTCAGAGTTTATAAATGTGGAAAAAGGCGTTAATACTGCTGAAGAGGCTCTTCAGGGAGCGATGGATATCATTGCTGAAACGGTATCCGACAACGCTGAATACAGAAGAGCTGTACGGGAGCTTACCTTCAAGGAAGGGGTTTTAATAACCACCGCAAAGAAGGAAGAGGATTCCCCCTACCGCATGTACTACGATTTTAAGGAGCCCGTTTTCAAAATAGCTCCCCACAGGGTTTTGGCTATTGATAGGGGAGAGAAGGAAGAATTTCTTTCGGTAAAGCTTGAGGCTCCTGAGGCGAGAATTGTGGATTGGCTCAAGAATCGCACACTTTCCAAGACCGGTTCAATTTTCAAGGACGTTATCGAAAAGGCAGTGGAGGATGCCTATGATCGCCTAATAGCACCATCCATTGAGAATGAAATCAGAGGAAGCCTTACTGAGGCTGCTTCCGAGCAGGCCATTAAGGTCTTTTCGGAGAATTTAAGAAATCTGCTTTTGCAGCCCCCTGTCAAGGGCAGAGTGGTATTGGGGCTGGATCCGGCCTACAGAACGGGCTGTAAGCTGGCGGTTGTTACTGAAACAGGCAGGGTTCTGCATACCGGAGTCATTTATCCCACACCACCGCAGAATAAGGTGGTGGAAGCCACTGCAACGATTAAAGGATTGATTGCCAAGCATGACGTAGATATTATCGCCATCGGAAACGGTACGGCTTCCCGGGAATCGGAGATCTTTGTGGCCGGTATTATCAAGACTTTGGAGAAAAAGGTCCGATACATGGTGGTCAGTGAAGCGGGAGCGTCGGTTTATTCAGCCTCCAAGCTTGCAGCCGAAGAATTCCCTGAGTTTGATGTTTCGCTCAGAAGCGCGGTTTCCATTGCAAGACGTCTCCAGGATCCTCTTGCTGAGCAGGTTAAGATTGATCCCAAGGCCATCGGTGTGGGCCAATACCAGCATGATATGAACCAAAAAAGGCTGGGAGAGGCACTCTCAGGCGTAGTTGAGAGCTGTGTTAACAGTGTAGGTGTAGATCTCAATACCGCGTCGCCTTCTCTTCTGTCCTATGTAGCCGGTATCAATTCCTCGGTGGCCAATAATATTGTGGAATACCGGGAGACCAACGGCAGCTTTAAAACACGAAGAGAGCTTTTGAAAGTGAAAAAGCTTGGAGAGAAATCTTTCGAGCAGTGTGCCGGCTTTTTAAGGATTCCTGAGGCCACCAATATTCTGGATAACACTTCGGTTCACCCCGAGTCCTACGAGGCTTGTAAGGCGCTTTTAAAGCTTACAGGACACACTCTTGACGATGTTCGGGAAAAAAGGCTGGGATCCTTAAGGCAGGAGGTTGAAAAGCTTGGCGTGGAAAAGGTGGCCGTCACCATTGGCGTGGGTATCCCTACCCTCAATGATATGATTAATGAGCTTTTAAAGCCTGGACGGGACCCTCGGGATGAGCTTCCGCCCCCCTTATTGTCCGAGGACGTATTGGATATCGCAGATTTAAAGCCCAATATGATATTGGACGGAACAGTTCGAAATGTGGTGGATTTTGGGGCTTTTGTCGATATTGGAGTGCATCAGGATGGGCTTGTCCACGTTTCCGAGCTCTGCGACCGCTTCGTGAGAAACCCCATGGAAGTGGTTTCGGTAGGAGACATCGTAAAGGTGCGTGTTTTAGAAGTTGATGCCCAGAGAAAGCGTATTTCCCTTTCCATGAAGGGAATAAAATAGCAAGAGGGACGGTTCTTCTTGCCCTTTGGCAAGTGGGGACGGTTCTTCTTGCCAATAAAGAATCGGGGCCGGTAGCAGAAAACTGTACCGGCTCCGTTTTTAATAGGAACGAATGTAAACAAAGTCAATGACGCGCCAGCGAGTTGGCTTTGTTAATTGAGTTTCGGGATTTTCCCGAGCCTTTTTATGGTGTCCCGCCCGCCTTAAGGGGGACTGTTTTTTTGTAAATAAGGCCCAGAGTAAGACATAGAAGCAGGAGATAAGCTGCCGTAAGGGCCAGAAGGCCAAAGATTCCGAGCTTGGGGAGAATGATAGCAAAAAATGAAAAGAGAACGACGCTGAAGCCGTTATCGATCAGCGAAAGAAGGGAGTGGACAGTGGATCGCCCTTGCTCTTCTATTTTTTGCTGAAGGATATCCTCCAGAAGAATACGGGCCGAGGCAGAAAAAAGGTAAAACAGGCCATAAAGGGGCATAATATAATGGTTTGTTACAAGTCCTGAGATCCCTAATAGAGCACCGCCGAGCACGCCGAGGAAGCAAACCGAATAAAAGGGGTCTTGAATACGAGCCTTGGATAAAAACTTTTTTATTCTATAGGCCGACCGACTGCCTAAGGCTTCGAGAAAATAGCGAACACCACCCCATAACCCCACAAATGCCAGATTGAGGCCGTATTCAGCCGCGATAAGCTGATCATACTCGTCGATGTTACCTGCAACACCAATGCCTAGAATGGATAGAAGTGCTAAAATCAGTATGGCGCGATTTTTAATGAAAAAAGAAGCCGCATCGCCCAGTGTGCAAAGAAGGTCTTTTAGCTGGACAGAAGCTTGGGAAGCCCTGTCGAGGTGATCTTCCTTAAAGAGGTTGACTTCGGTTAAGCGACTTGCCAGCAGGGAGGAAATAAAGCAGGTTAACACCGATAATAAAAGGACGGCTTTCAATCCCAAAAGCATGGCCAAGGTGCCGCCCATGAGCATGGATAGAGCCGTGCTCGTAAGGGTATAAAAATCCATACTTCCATAGATTTTGTCAAATTCATCCTCATTTCTGTCCTTTTTGAGGCTGTCAAAAAGAAGAGCCTCCAACGAGCCTGAATCAAAGGCTTCACTGACGCCCCACAATATAAAGCCTAGAGCAAACAGAAGAAAGCTCTCGGAAAAAAACCATAAAATATAACAGACACCTTGGAGCAGGCCCCCGATGACAAGCATGTTTTTGCGCGCCCAATGATCTGAAAGAATACCCGTGGGCAACTCTAAAAGAACCACAGGAGCGGCCCATATGGCTAAAAGAAGCGATATCTCACCCAAGGAGAGTCCCTTGGATTCAAACATCAGTAGATAAATAGGGTAAACCGGTACAAGACCTCTTATTAGGCTGTAAAATTTCAATAAGCGTATATTCATGTGTTTTAGTCCTCCATTTATTCACTTTAGCTTTATTCGTTTTGAGTGAATGTGGAGGACCTCGGATGGCAGGGTGTTATTGACCGGTATCAAAGTAAGGATTTTTTTGCATATAATTACCTCAAAATACTAAACTTAATTTTACTTTATCATATCAAGAAAAATTTAGGAAGCATCCCAAGTCTTACCCGTAAAAAAAGTGGAGCTAATGTCTCACCTCTCCCTTGCATATTGGGACAGGCAGCGGGAATACTTATTAACTGAGTATTCGTGAATTGCGGAAGGGTTGCGTGTTTGTTTGGACGTTAAGGGTTATTTTAAGTCAGACGATAAATTTGCCGCTTTTAAAGTGGCCAGAGCAGTATCAGATACGATGGAAATCTCCGGATTAAGGTACAAAATGATTGCCACCCAAGAACGCCCCGTTGTTGTCATGTGCATTGGAACAGACCGTTCAACAGGCGACTCCTTGGGACCTCTTGTGGGGGATATGCTGGTCAAATGGAAAATGACGGGTGTTCACGTCTTCGGTACGCTGGATAACCCGGTTCATGCCAGAAACCTCGAGGAAACACTTTTAAAGGCTCTTGAAAGCCATCCTAAGGCTTATATAGTAGCTGTTGATGCTTCCCTCGGCATTTTGGACCATGTGGGCTGTATTTCTGTAGGCCAGGGGCCTATTAAACCTGGCGCAGGACTCAAAAAAGAACTTCCTCCCGTTGGTGATATGCATATTACGGGTGTGGTCAATACAGGAGGCTTTATGGATTTTCTGGTTCTTCAGAGCACACGGCTTTCTGTAGTCATGAAAATGGCCGATATCATAGCGCGAGGCCTTCATATGGCCTTCAATGAGTATTCGACCCTGACCTATAGGGACTCTTTTTCCTTATCCCAGTTCAACTAATTAGGTGTCAGGTTATTTCCGAAATTCAGGAATGCTTCTGTCAAAATGATGTTATCCGCCCTTAAAAGGGTGGTAAATAAATCAACACTTAGGTAATATATTGTAAAGGCTCTAAAGCACAGCTACAATTAAATTACCAAAATGAGTTTGATGAAAGGAGTTAACAGGTATGGAAAAGTGGGTATGCACCATTTGCGGCTATGAGTATGATCCGGAGGTAGGAGATCTCGATGCAGGTATTGAGCCTGGCACAGCTTTTGAGGATCTTCCCGAAGACTGGGTTTGTCCGGATTGCGGCGTTGGCAAGGATATGTTTGAGAAAGCCTGATCAGGCCTTCTGAAAAAAGCTTCAATGAACTTGCTGATAAAGGATGTCAGGATAAGTTTAAACCTAAAAGGCTCCATAGAATTATTAAAAAGAGTTCTTAACGGCCCCGGTGATGTACTTGAGAACCTCAGTGCATTCTACCGGGGTTTTGCATTTGTTGAAGCTTCAACAAAGCGTGATTGTTCGCGCTAAAAGGTTATAATCCTTGGTTTTACAGGATTAAATCCCACATATTATTACTATTCTTTTGAAAAGGTTCTTTTTTAACAAAATGTGCCTTAGAATGGCATTATAAGACAATTAAAAAAATTCGAAAAAGATCTTGACATGATGAACAGGATTTTGTATACTGTAAAAGCCGCGAGTGATGGTGGCAAAAACGAGATAGTATGGGAGCATAGCTCAGCTGGGAGAGCGTCTGCCTTACAAGCAGGATGTCATAGGTTCGATCCCTATTGTTCCCACCATACGGCCCGGTAGTTCAGTTGGTCAGAACGCTAGCCTGTCACGCTAGAGGTCGAGGGTTCGAGCCCCTTCCGGGTCGCCATTTTTGCCCAGATAGCTCAGTCGGTAGAGCAGAGGACTGAAAATCCTCGTGTCGTTGGTTCAATTCCGACT
>JAEYPI010000013.1 GCA_023410885.1 Bacillota bacterium | reverse complement strand
AATACTGTCTTTTCCAAGACAATATATAGTAATATGGCTATTGCTATTGCAATAAAGATGGAGATATTAACGCTGGAATTCGTAATACCAAGTGAAGGCATCTGGACTGACGCCGGAAGATATGCAGTTCTGGCCTTGGTTGAAACATACATTGCTCCATTACTCTGAACCCACATATCCACCAGATACATACCGATATAGTTAAACATGATTGATGTAATGACTTCATTTACATTGAGTAGTGCCTTAAACAACCCAGGAATAAAACCCCAAACCATACCGCCGACCATACCGGCAATAATACATACCACCCAGTGAATGCTATCCGGCAGATCCCACATAAATCCTACATATAAAGCGAAGAACATGCCCATTGTATACTGGCCGGAGGCACCGATGTTAAACAAGCCCATTTTAAAAGCAAAACCCACAGCCAAACCTGTCATCAATATGGGGGTAGCAAAATAGAACACATCACCCAGACGACTAAAACCACCAAGCAATAGCATTTGAAATCCCGAAAATGCGTTAGGCGGACTAGCTATAATCATGATAATTAACCCGAAAACAAGCCCCAGTAATATAGCCAGCAGAGCTGATGTAAAAGCTGAAAAGCTCTTGCTTTTCGTTACATTTTTTATGTTAATTGTTTTAAGAGAAATCGATGGTTTATCCTGCATGTTCATTCTCCTTTAAAAGGTCACGCTTAGCACCCGACATGTAAAGACCGAGCTCCTGAACTGTGGTTTCCTTTGGATTCAGTTCGCCGACAATTTCACCCTCATACATGACAAGAATGCGATCACTAACATTCATAACCTCATCAAGCTCCAGCGACACCAGTAAAACAGCTTGTCCGTCATCCCGGCACGCTACCAACTGTTTGTGTATATACTCAATAGCACCTACATCAAGGCCACGAGTAGGTTGAACTGCAACCAGCAGATCATGCTCCTTATCAATCTCACGCGCAATAATTGCCTTTTGCTGATTACCGCCCGACATGCTTCGCGTGATCGTAATGGGGCCTTGTCCACTGCGAACATCGTATTGTTCAATCAGTTTCTCCGCGTATGAACGCACAGCCAAGCTCTTTATAAATCCATTTTGTTGAAATTCCGGTTGCCAGTAACGCTGTAAAACGAGATTTTTTTCAAGTGTATAATCAAGGACAAGCCCATATTTGTGACGATCCTCCGGAATATGACTCATACCTGATTTTGATCTGGTGCGTATATTGGCTTTTGTTATATTCTTCCCTGAAAGCTTTATGGTCCCTCCGCTGAGTTTTTCAAGACCAGTAATTGCTGAGATGAGCTCTGTCTGCCCATTTCCATCGATACCTGCCAAGCAGACAATTTCTCCGGCTCTTACATCAAAAGAAACATTCTTTACTGCATTATTTTTATGAGTTTTGGAGGGAACAGTGACATTACGCACAGAAAGAACCACATCAGCAGGGACTGATTCCTTTTTCTCCACTATAAAGTTGACATCTCTTCCCACCATCATTCTGGACAGTTCTTCTTTTTTAGTCTCCTTAATATCTACCGTGCCTACGCATTTTCCCTTCCAAAGTACGGTACACCGGTCAGCTACAGCCATAATCTCATTCAATTTATGGGTTATAAATAAGATGGATTTACCTTCCTTCGCAAATCCCCTCATAATTTCCATCAGTTCATCAATTTCCTGAGGTGTCAGAACTGCGGTTGGCTCATCAAAAATTAAAATGTCATTATCACGGAAAAGCATCTTTAGAATTTCAACGCGCTGCTGCATCCCAACCGAAATTTTTTCAATGACAGCATCAGGATTAACCTTGAGCCCATATTGTTCGCTCAGCTTTAATACCTTTTCTCTGGCTTCCTTCTTCTGTAAAAATCCTAATTTGTTTGGCTCAACACCTAATATGATATTTTCAAGCACCGTAAAAATTTCAACGAGCTTAAAATGTTGATGCACCATCCCAATTCCTAACGCATTGGCATCATTGGGATTGTTTATTTTTACGACTTCTCCGTTCTTCCTTATTTCGCCCATCTCTGCTTGATATAAGCCAAAAAGCACGCTCATAAGAGTGGACTTACCTGCGCCATTCTCTCCTAATAGAGCATGAATTTCACCTTTTTTTAATCGCAGCGTTATATTATCATTTGCCACAATGCCAGGAAACTCTTTGGTTATATTAAGCATTTCGATAATATAATCTTCCATAGCTACCTCTTCTTGTCTTTAATTATTGGATTGATACAATAAAGGGGAAGCAAAGCCTTCCCCTTTATATTTGTTATATATTATTTCCCTATTATACTTATCTCACGGCTACCTTTACTTTTGCAAGGCTAAGTCCGTTGGTGAGCTCATCAACTGTTGCATAACCATTGGTGTCTGCAACTTTGATTTCACGGACAGGATCTACAGAACCATCTACTAGTTTCGCAAATACAGCATCATAATCAGCTTTCTTAAAGGAGCTGAATCTGTCAAATGCATCAGCTTTTGCATCACCGATAACTGATGTAGGAAGGCCTACACCAGCATTTTTCGCGTCAAAATACGTGGTAGTTCCTCCAAATTTATCCCAGCTATTGGTTTTGTAAATAGCCTCGAGTACCTGTATTACTGAAGCGCCAAGACCTTTGGTCGCTGATGTAATGACTGTTTCACTATCATATCTCTGGTCAACATCAACACCGATAACTTTTTTACCAGCTTCTTTAGCAGCTGCCATAACACTCTTACCTACTGAACCACCGCAACCGAAAATAACTTCTGTACCTTCTTGATACATAGTCTTAGCAGTTGCTTTGTTTGTATCATTTTCTTCAAAATTGCCGGTATAGTGATAAGTGGCTGTAATAGCACCATCACCAAGTCCTAATTCTTTAGCAGCAGCCTCAGCACCCTGCAAATAACCATAGCCGAAAGCCTGAACAGCAGGAACCGCCATACCGCCCATAAAACCAAGCTTGGTCAGGCCGTCTTTAACAGCAGCATATCCTGCAAGATAGCCGGATTCTTCCTCAGCATACTTGACGGCAGCCACATTCTTATCAGTGCGATAGTCTTTGTAATCTGGATCATGGGGTTCACCATCCAAGAGTATAAATTTAACTTCTGGATACTTTGCTTGCGCTTGATAAACCGCAACTTCAAATAAAAAGCCAGGAGTAACAACTACTTTTGCGCCGCCAGTAACAGCTAAGTCAATTGTTGCAAGGTAGCCTGCATCGTCATACTTTTCTGGCTTATAATATTGGTGAGTAATTTTATTAGCCTTTGCAAACTCAACTACGCCTTCCCAAGAACCTTGGTTAAAAGATTTGTCATCAATGTTGCCTTTGTCAGTGATAAGAGCAATTTCAAAAGTGCTTGGACCACCGCAGCCTGCGAACATAGTACCAATAAGTACAAGAACCAGAACAATTGACAAAACTTTCTTCATAAAAAATATTCCCCTTTTTATATTGATAATAGGTTTCATTTATATTTTAACACCTTTTTACTAATTATCAACACCTATATATTTGTTTCTTTGTGCATAATGAAAAATATTAGAAATTTTTATCAATTTCCCACACATTAGTTCTTACCTTCATAAGCTAGGTTCATTTTCCCCTACGGGTATACTGGTCGCTTCAATAAATTATGACCTTGACTCAGTTTTGCTAACCATGTTATGATTCACAATGTAATCATATGAAAGGCTAAGGTATTGATACTGATGAGAATTGGCTAATTTCGGTAAGATTGAAATGAATACTTTTTATAAGTTTCGTTATGCATCCGGAATTGGCTGTTCATATGGTGTTGCTTATCCTTAATACTATCTTTGTATAGCTTTATGACTTTGTTCTGATAAGATCTTCCGGCGACATAACGTTTTTCGGGAGGTTTTTTTATGCTATTGCTAAACTGTGATCAAATAAGCAAGTCCTATGGTGATAGAAAGCTTTTTACTGACGTTTCCTTAAAAATTTATTTAGGAGACCGCATTGGTCTTGTGGGAGCCAATGGGTCAGGCAAAAGTACCTTATTAAAAATACTGGCTGGGCTTGAATCCCCTGATGATGGTCAAATAAAGACCTATACAAGATTCTCTTTTATTAAACAGCAGGATGATGGTGTTCCGGAAATTTTGTCGCCCCTTCCACTTACCCAAAGTGTTGGAAAGCTTTCATCCTCCCTGGGAGTGAATGCAGATAGACTCCATCAGAATATGAGCGGCGGTGAAAAGTCACGAGCTCGTTTTTCGATGACCTATGATGCTGAGGCTGGCCTTCTTTTTGCTGATGAGCCTACCAGCAATATGGATATGGAAGCTTCCAGTATAGTGGAAAAAGAACTGCAAGCTTTTTCAGGCGCTCTGCTCCTAGTTTCACATGACAGAAGCCTTTTAGATCGTCTATGTACCAGTATACTAGAAATTGCTGACGGTAAGGTTAGGCATTTTCCAGGTAACTATTCCCAATACATTGAACAGCGCCAGGAGCTCTATGACCGTCAGCTTTTCGAATACGAGGCCTATGCCAAGGAGAAAAACCGGTTGGTAGACCGTGTACAGGAGCGCGTAGAAAATGCCCGTTCCGTCAGAAAAGCACCTAAGAGAATGGGCAACTCCGAAGCCCGTCTGCACAAACGAAGTGCAACTGAGACACAGCAGAAGCTTCACAAGAGTGTCGAAGCAATAAAAACAAGAATTAGACACCTTGATAAAAAAGAAAAGCCTCAGGAACTTCTGCAAGTAAAAATGGCCATTGATCCCCCTAAAAATCCTGTTTCTTCTGTGGCCGTCAAAGCGGAGCACCTCACTTTAGGTTTCTCGGGTTTATCGCTTCTTAGGGATGCGAGCTTTGAGATTCCATCCCGCAAAAGAACCTCGCTCTTGGGCAATAATGGTACCGGAAAAACCACATTGGTGGAATTTTTGATTAGAAATCATGAGGCCATACTCCATCAATCAAGCCGTATTCAGGATAAAGCCCTTACCATAGCCCCGGGAGTCAAAATTGGCTATTTTAAACAAGACTTTTCACATCTCAATGAGAGTAAAACAATCCTTGAAAATGTTATGGCGGAGAGCACCCGTCCTGAACATGAGGTCCGAACCATATTGGCCCGTCTTTTGATTGCTCGTGACGATGTGTTTAAAAAGGTGGGGGTTTTAAGTGGCGGTGAGAAAGTAAAGGTATCTCTGGCCAGAATTTTGGTCTCTGACGCAAATTTTCTCATTCTAGATGAACCTACAAACTACCTGGATGTCTTTTCAATGGAAGCTCTGGAGCAGGTTTTGTGCGATTATTCCGGTACACTTCTTCTCATTTCCCATGACCGCAAATTTATTGAAAATATATCCGAAAGGCTTTTAATGATTGAAAATGGGGATATCAAAACCTTTGAGGGCTCTCTAAAGGAATTTGATAAGGAACAGGCTAAACGGACAAAAGAAAAGAAAACTGAAAATACATTGAGCATTACCATTCTGAACATGCGTCTCAGCGAGCTTTCTGTACGGATTGATTCCTGTAAGGATGAGAGGATCAAAAAGGAGTTGGAAGCCCAATACTTTGAGCTATGTAGGCAGAAGAAAATGCTTTGACTTATTTCTTATTCAGCTCTATTAAAGAGATCTCAGGCCTGTTAAAAAGCCGGAAATTAATCACTGAATAGCCCAACCCCCTGTTAACAACCATTTTTGAGGAACCTTCCTCAAAGAGTCCCGCATCGTATTCCGGGAAAAAGACTCTTTCCGGAGATAGGAGACCTCCCTTAAACGGAACTTGGATAACACCGCCATGGACATGGCCTGACAGAATCAAGTCAGCGCCCCAAGCTGTGTATTCTTTAAAATAGGCAGGGTTGTGGGCCATTAATAGAGTAAATTCCTCCGGTTTTTCCAAGGCCTCATCAATGAATGACTTTTTTAAGTAATAGCTTTTATCCTCTGGGTCCAGATCCCGTCGCGAATAGTGATAAAGCTCAATGGTAAGACCATAGAGCGCGATGGTATCACCATCCTTTTCAAGGCGTTCCTTATGGTTATCCAATAGGTGAACGCCTCTTTTTTTTACTTCTTCTATAAACTTCAGGTAATCAGTATTTCTGATCTCATCTACCAACCAGCGGGCAATTTGCTCATGATTTCCCATGCTCATATAAACCGGACAAGCGCCATCAAATTGATCCAAAAAGTCTAAAAAAGCTTTTCCGTCATCAACGGTGGAGCTTATCATATCCCCTGAAGCAATGAGTATATCAGGCTTTAAATCCTTGATTTTCTTTGCCAGAGTGCTATTTTCCTGGCCAAAGGTTTTGCCATGCATATCGCTTATCTGGACGATTCTATAGTGATTAAACCCCACAGGGAGCTCTTCATATGTTAAAGCATACCGAGAAATATCCAAGCTGTTATTTTGCCAATAAAGGAAGAGTGCTATAAATACCAAAATAATAAGGGTAACCTTAAGTCCCCGCTTTTTTCTAACCATAATCCACCTCTCCCCTATTATAACATGAAATGTTTCAATGCTCTCGGGTCCCGTTCGAAATCTTTGATTTCGCAAACGGGTGAGGTTATTATAACATGAAATGTTTCAATTGGTTTACCCATACCAAAGAAACCCAATAAAGGTGCATTCTCACCGGAATGCACCACAAGCCTCGACCCGGACAAGCAAAAAATCAGAGGATTGGGAATCCTCTGATTTTTTCCATTTAGCATTTTGATTTCTATTTTAGCCCATGGTCCAAGCTGTTATGGTGCTGGCGTTTCTGGAGGCAATTCTTTCTCTTCAACGGTAAACATTGAATTGACTTGTGCAAACTCTGAAGCTGTGATAACCACATTATTTCCGGTCACATTTTCCAGCTTATTATTGCTTTCTCTGGCAAAAAGATCGCTAATTTTATAGGCTGCACTACCGTCATCACCTTTGCCCGTAGTAATGGTGAGATCGTTAAACTGGACATTCTTAAGCTGTGAATTGCTTCCTTGAACAGCAAGGGCACCGACAGTAACAGGTATGCCCGAATTCACGTTGAGTTTAATACTCATACTCTCAAATCTTAAGTTCTCGATATAGGCACCATCAAGTGACTTAAACAAGCCTACAGCTTTACTGGTATCGGGGTCAAGCTTTTTACTGCTCACATTTATGGCAATGTTCTTTAAGCTATAGCCTCCGCCTAATATCTTACCACTAAAGCTCTCGCTCATTTCAATGGTAATGCCCTTGAAATCAATATCACGGCCTATAATATAACCCGCAATCGGAATGCCGGCTTTATCCTTTCCAGAAAAACTGTATTTTCCGTCGACTTTCAGATCATCGGGCTGTGTTACGCGCACGAAATTGCCCTCTGTGTATTTGAGATAGACTACCTTACTTGCAGTGTTTTCTTCATAATATTGAATCGCTTCCTCAAATATTTCATCCTTACGTGCACGAATCTTTTCCCGATCCTCTTTTTTGTCAGTTATAATTTCATAGCCTAATTTATTGATGAATAAATCAGAGGTATCCTCCTCTGTATTCTGTTCTGCATCATCCGAAGGCTTGATATATTCCTTTTGCTTAATAAACTGTGGGAAATCCTCATAAAGCTTCGCATAGATTTCCTTGCTAGATAAAACTAAAGCTTGATGCGTATATTGTGAAAAATCGTAAGGGATTGAAACCGCTTTATCAGAAAAATACCCCGAAAAGGTATACCCACTTTTTGTTATAAGCATCTCAGCAGCACTGGACAGCTCCTGAACAGGTGAATCAACCGTAATATTCTTTGAGAACTTAACTTCATCCGTTGTGGCATCCACATATTCAACTTTTCCCTGAGGTATCCATCTGGCATAGAGGGTCATATCCTCTTGTACCCTGTCCTCATCAAAATCCCATCTATCTTCCGCCTTAAAAGAATAGCCCGAAATATTTCCGTTGGCATCCTTGACATCCTCTTTGGCGGTATACCAACCTGCAAGTATATAGCCGTCCTTTACAGGTTGAATAAGCATGTTGGTAGTACCTGAAGGTTCAAACAGATAAGAGTTCTTCATATAGTAAGTCTCACGT